>JAYSLR010000521.1:0-3941 GCA_043725365.1 Rhizobacter sp.
GCCTGATCGTTCGCTACGCCGAGCAGAGCGAAACCTTCGCCTTGCGCCTGTTCCCGCACTACCGCGGCAAGCTGCGCCGCGGCAACACCTCGTTTCGCCCGGCCGATGTCTCCGGCCGGGCACGCAGCTGGCGCCAGGACGACACGCGCCTTCACATCGACGCCTTTCCCTCGAACCCGATGCAGGGCACGCGCCTTCTGCGCGTGTTCTGCAACGTCAACCCGCGTGGCGAGCCGCGCCGCTGGCGCGTCGGCGAGCCGTTCGAGGCGCACGCCCGGCGCTACCTCGGCGCGATCGGCCGGCCCTGGCCGGGCTCGGCGTGGCTGCTCGCGACGCTGGGCATCACCAAGCAGCGCCGGACCGAGTACGACCACGTGATGCTGCAATTGCACGACCGCGCCAAGGCTGACCTCGAGTTCCAGCGCAGCGGACCGCAAGTCCGGGTCGACTTCGCGCCCGGGACGACCTGGGTCGTCTACAGCGACCAGGTCCTGCACGCTGCGATGGGTGGCCAGCACATGATGGAGCAGACCTTCCTCCTCGACGCCGAAAGCCTGCGCCAACCGGAAACCTCGCCGCTGCGAACGCTCGAGCGACTGCTGAGCCGAACGCTGCGCTAGCCAGGCCGGTCGGCGCGAGCCGCAACCCGCTGGCGCGAGGCCGGGCGCCGGGCACATTCCATGCGCGTAAGATGCGTTGTGGACGCACATCGTATTAACATGTCCGGCGCATGGAACTGAAGACGGCACGGCTCACGCTGCTGATCGACCCGGCCAAGAAGGCGGCCTTCGAGCGCCTGTGCGCACGCCAAGATCTGACGCCCTCGCAGGTCGTGCGCCAGCTCATTCGCGACTACCTGACGCAACACGGCGCGGCCTACATCCCGAGCGGGGTGACCGGGCTGCCCGAGCCGGAGCGGCCGCCCGCGCGGGCGCAGGCTGCACGCGCCGGGACGGTCGTCGCGGCGAAAGCACGCAAGCGCGGCTGATCAGCTTCGAATGAGCGGATTTTCCGAGCTGACCCACTGGGTCCATCTGGACTGGGTGCTGATCGTCGTCGCCGCCTGGCTGCTGGTCGGCGCGGTCGGCGTGCTCGCGCTGCGCCGCCTGGGCTGGGTCGCCAAGGTGCTGTTTCCCGCCGGCGGCGCGATCGCGCTGGTGCTGTTCGGCGTAGCGCTCAGCGCGATGTTCTCGGTGCCCGAGGTGGCCGTGCTGCCGCTGGGACTGCCGGGGCTGCCGTTCCACTTCCGCCTCGACCCGCTCGGCGCCTTCTTCCTGATGGTGATCGGCGCCGCGTCGGCCGGCGTTTCGGCGTTCGCCGCCGGCTATTTCCGCAAGGGCGAGGGCACGCCGCCCGGATTGCTCTGCCTCGAGTACCACGTCTTTCTCGCCAGCATGGTGCTGGTGGTGCTGGCCGACGACGCCTATGCGTTCATGGTGATGTGGGAGACGATGGCCCTCTCGTCGTTTTTCCTGGTCATCGCCAATCACCGCCTCGCGGAGATCCGGCAGGCCGGCTACCTGTACCTGCTGGTCGCCCACATCGGCGCGATCGGCATCCTGCTGTGCTTCGGCGTGCTCCAGGCCAACACCGGCGACTACACCTTCGCCAACATGCGCGCCCAGCATCTGACCCCGTTCTGGGCCTCGGTGGCATTCCTGCTCGCCCTGTTCGGCTTCGGCGCGAAGGCGGGAATCGTGCCGCTGCACGTGTGGCTGCCCGAAGCGCACCCGGCCGCGCCGTCGCCGGTGTCGGCGCTGATGAGCGGCGTGATGTTGAAGACCGCGGTCTACGGGCTCCTGCGCGTCACGTTCGATCTGCTGCCGGTGCAATTCTGGTGGTGGGGCGTGCTGCTGCTCGGGCTCGGACTGGCGAGCGCGCTGTTCGGCGTCGTCTTCGCCGCGGTCCAGGTCGACATGAAGCGGCTGCTCGCCTATTCGTCGATCGAGAACATCGGCCTCGTCTTCGCCGGGCTCGGTCTGGCGGTGCTCTTTTCCGCCTACGGAATGAAGCCGATGGCGGCACTGGCGCTGACCGCGGCGCTCTATCACGTCGCCAGCCACGCGTTCTTCAAGAGCCTGCTCTTCGTCGGCACCGGCGCCGTATTGCACGCGACCGGCCAGCGCAGCCTCGGCAAGCTCGGCGGCCTGATCCGCTACATGCCCTGGGTCGCGTGGCTGACCCTGGTCGGCACACTGGCCAGCGCCGGCCTGCCGCCGCTGAGCGGCTTCGTCTCCGAATGGCTGCTGCTGCAGAGCTTCCTGTTCACACCCGGACTGCCGAGCTCCTTCCTCAACATGCTGATCCCGGTCGTCGCGGCGCTGATCGCCCTGGTCTCGGCCCTCTCCGGCTACACCATGGTCAAGTTCTTCGGCGTCATCTTCCTCGGCCAGCCGCGCGAAGAGAGCCTTCCGCAGGCGCACCCGGCCGGGCCCTGGGAGCGGGCCGGCCTGGTCTGGCTGGCGCTCGGCTGCGTCGTGCTCGGGCTGCTGCCGGTCCAGGTCATCCAGCTGATCGATCCGGTCACGCGCCAGCTCATCTCGGTGGGCCTGGGCCACGCCGTGGCCGTCGGTGGCTGGCTGCTGGTGCCGGTGGACCTCGATCGCGCGAGCTATGGGCCGGTGATCTTCCTGCTCGGGCTCACGGCAAGCTTCCTGCTGGCCTTCATGCTGGTGCGCAGGCTCTATCACGGCAGGCTGCGCCGCGCGCCGCCGTGGGACTGCGGCTTTCCGTGGCAGACCGCGCGGATGCAGGACACGGCCGAGGGCTTCGGCCAGCCGATCCGGCAGATCTTCGAGCCCTTCTTTCGCATGCAGCGGGAACTGCCATCGCCATTCGACCTGATGCCGCGCTATCGCGTCGTCGTCGGCGATCACTTCTGGCATTGGCTCTACCTGCCCGTGGCCGGCTTCGTCGAACGCATCTCGCGCCTGATCGGCCGGCTCCAGCAGGGAAGAATCGCGGTCTACCTGCTCTACAGCTTCCTGACTCTGATCGGCGTGCTGCTGCTGGTGAGGCGATGAGCGCCGCCGGGCCGTTCTCAAGGCGCTCGCGCCCCCTCGGGGGGCCGACGCGCAGCGTCCTGGGGGCCCGATGAGCGTACTCGGCCTCATTTCGCAGTTGCTGGAGATCGTCATCGCGCTGTTGCTGGCGCCGCTCCTGATCGGCTGGGTCAACCAGTGGCGGGCCTGGCTGCAGAACCGGTCGGGGCCGGGGCTGCTCCAGCCGTACCGCCTGCTGCACAAGCTGTTCAACAAGGAGTCGGTGGTCGCACAACACGCTTCGCCGCTGTTTCGCGCCGCGCCCTACATCGTCTTCAGCTGCATGCTGCTGGCCAGCGCAATCATCCCGACGCTGTCGACCGACCTGCCGCTCTCGCCCGCCGCTGACGCAATCGCCCTGGTCGGCCTGTTCGCCCTGGCCCGAGTGTTCATCTCGCTGGCGGCGATGGATGTCGGCACCGCGTTCGGCTCTCTCGGTGCGCGCCGCGAAATGCTGATCGGCTTTCTCGCCGAACCGGCACTGCTGATGGTGGTGTTCTCGGCGTCGCTGATTCCGAAGTCGACCTCGCTCACCACCATCGTCGAGACGCTGGCGCACCGTGACCTGGCGATTTATCCGAGCCTGGCCTTCGCGGGTGTCGCGTTCACGATGATCTCGCTCGCCGAAAACGCCCGGGTGCCAGTCGACAACCCGACGACCCATCTCGAGCTGACGATGATCCACGAAGCGCTGATCCTCGAATACTCGGGCCGCCACCTTGCGCTCCTCGAGTGGGCGGCGAGCCTGAAGCTGTTCGCCTATTCGTGCCTCGGCCTGGCCCTGTTCTTCCCGTGGGGCGTGGCCGAGGCGCATGCCCCGCTCGAGCTGGTGCTCGCATTGCCGGCGCTGGTCTCCAAGCTGGCCATCGGCGGCGTGCTGCTCGCGCTGCTGGAGACCGC
>JAYSLR010000522.1:0-12657 GCA_043725365.1 Rhizobacter sp.
GTCCTGCTGCAACGCCGGGTCGGTCATCGCGTTGCCGCCGTACTTGATGACGATGGTCTTGCCGTGGAACTTGCGGATGTAGGGCAGCGCCTGCGCGAGGATCTCGGCCTTGTCGCGCGCCGAGACATGCGAGAGGTCGGGGGCATCGGCCGCCGGGGCGGTAGCAGCATCGGTGGTCATGGCGGGGCGCGGGTTGATCGGGTTGAAACGATTGTAGGGTCGGCCCCCCGCTCGCTCCCGCGCACCGGACTCGACGCGGCTCGTCGCAGCGCGCCAACGCGGCACAATGCCCCTCACCCCATGCAGATCGCCTCGCTCCTCCCGATCCGGCCTGTGACCTTCCTGGGCCAGGTGCTGATCTCCGCGTCCGAGGCGATGGCGGGCCGCTGGCAGTTCCGCCTCAAGGACCTCGGCCGCGTGACGGCCGACTGCAGCGCGCGGGCGGTGCCGATCGTTACTGTCGTCAACGTGCTGGTCGGCGCGATCCTGGCCTTCGTCGGCGCGGTGCAGCTGGTCAAGTTCGGCGCCGGCATCTATATCGCCGACCTGGTGGGCATTGCGGTCGCGCGCGAGATGGCCGCGATCATCACCGCCGTCGTGATGGCCGGGCGCACCGGCGCCGCGTTCGCGGCCGAGCTCGCGACGATGCAGGCCAACGAGGAGGTCGACGCGCTCGAGGTGCTCGGCCTGAACCCGGTCGATTTCCTGGTGTTGCCGCGCGTCATTGCGCTGCTGTTGATGATGCCGCTGCTCTACGTCTACGGCTGCGTCACCGGACTCTTCGGCGGCATGCTCGTCGCCGGCGGCATGCTCGGCATCTCGCCGGCCGCCTACCTGGACCGCACGCTGGTGGCGCTGGAGTGGCCGCACCTCGGCCTGGGGATCACGAAGTCGCTGGTGTTCGGCGCGCTGATCGGCATGGTCGGCTGCTACTTCGGCCTGTTCGCGAAGCGCAACGCCGAGGGCGTGGGCGTGGCGACGACGAACGCGGTGGTCGTCAGCATCGTCGGCATCATCGTGCTCGACGCGGTGTTCGCGGTCTGCGCGAACGCGCTGGGGATCTAGAGCATGACGCTGCTGGTCGTCGACGATCTCGAGATGCGCTTCGGCGAGCGGCTGATCCAGACCGGCATCAGCTTCAAGGTCGAGCGCGGCACCATCTTCGCGATCATGGGCGGCAGCGGCTGCGGCAAGAGCACGCTGCTGAAGCACCTGGTGGGCCTGCTGCAGCCGGCCAAGGGCAGCGTGACCTACAACGGCATCGACTACTGGGCCGCCGACGAGCAGGGCCGGTCGGCGCTGCGCAGCGGCTTCGGCATGCTGTTCCAGAGCGCGGCGCTGTGGTCGTCGATGACGCTGCTGGAGAACGTCTGCCTGCCGCTGGAACAGCAGGGCAAGCTCGACGAGGTCCAGCGCGAGGCCCGCGCGCGCGAGGTGCTGGCGTGGGTCGACCTCGACCAATTCGCAGACTTCTATCCCGCGGACCTCTCCGGCGGCATGAAGAAGCGCGCCGGGCTGGCGCGCGCAATCGCCACCGAGCCGCCGCTGATCTTCCTCGACGAGCCTTCGGCGGGGCTGGATCCGATCAGCTCGAAACGCCTCGACGACCTGGTGCTCGACATCCGCCAGCGCACCGGCGCGGCCGTGGTGTTCGTCAGCCACGAGCTTCCCAGCCTGTTCGCGATCGCCGACGACGGCATCTTCCTCGACGCCGACAGCAAGACCCCGATCGCCCACGGCAGCCCGCGCGCGCTGCGCGACACCTGCACGCCCCCGACCGTGCACGCGTTCCTGACCCGCCAGGAGCCGCCACCCGCTGCACAGAACGGGGCAAGCCCCGTACCATCGCCAACGCAGCCTTCCTCCACACCGGCCATGCCATGAAACGCAACGCCCTGCTGATCGGTGCCTTCGTGGTCGCCGCGCTCGTGATGGTCGTCGTCGGCGTGCTCTGGCTCAGCGGCAACAACCTGTTCAAGAGGCAGCAGGAGGCGATGATCTTCTACAAGGGCAACGTCACCGGGCTGTACGTGGGTGCGCCGGTGGATTTTCGCGGCGTGACGATCGGCCAGGTCGAGAGCATCGACCTCCAGGTCGACCGCGAGACGCTGCAGGCGCTGGTGCCGGTGCGCATCCGGCTGCGCGCCGAGGCCCTGCGCTTCCAGGGTGACGAGTCCAGCCGCCCGGTCGACCTGCGTGCACTGGTGCAGCGCGGCCTGCGCGCGCGGCTGGTCGCGCAGAGCTTCGTCACCGGCCAGAAGTCGATCGACCTCGACTTCGTGCCCGACACGCCCGCGACGCTGCGCGGTGACAGCAGCAAACCCGAGATCCCGGCGCTGGCCGAGCGCTTCGGCGCACTGATCGACCAGGTCGCCGAGCTGCCGCTGCGCGACACGGTGCAGGAGATCCGCGACACCGTGAAGGAGCTGCGCGGCACGCTGGTCTCGGTGCAGCACACGCTGGACGGGACGCAGACGGTGCTGACCGGCGTGTCCAAGGAAATCGCGGGCGCCGGCACGGCGACGCGCGACACGCTGAGAGCGGCCACCGACGCGATCAAGCTGGTGCAGGTCAACTCGGCGGCGACGCTGGAGTCGATCACCAGGCTTTCCGACGCGACCCGCCAGACCGTGCTGGCCGCGCAACCCGACCTGCAGCGCACGCTGGCCGGCACGCGCGAGGCGGCCGAATCGGCGCGCCTGGCGATGAACCGCGTGGCCGAGATGACCGCGCCGAATGCCCCGCTGCGCGGCGATCTCGACGCCGCGGTGCGCGACCTGTCGCAGGCCGCGCGCGGCCTGCGCGACTGGAGCGAGCTGCTGGAAGAGAAGCCCAACGCCGTCATCTTCGGGAACAAACGCGAATGAATGCCTGCAAGCCGTGGATCGCCCCTGCGCTGCTGGTGGTGGCCTTGCTGGCGGCCTGTGCGTCACCGTCGCCGCCGCCGGTGCTGCTGACCCTGCCGCCCGCCGCCCCGGCGCCGAATCCGGGCGCCGCGCCGAGCGCGATGCCGGCGTCGGCGCCACTGCTCGCGGTGCGCCGCGTCAGCATCCCCGAGTACGTGGTCTCGCGCCGCGTGCGCTACCGCGCCGACGCCGCCACGCTCGCCGAATGGCCGAACACCTACTGGGCCGAGCGCATCGAGATCGGCGTGTCGCGCGAGTTCGTTGCCGCGCTGCGCCAGCAACTGCCCGGCTGGTCGCTGTGCGCCGCCAACTGCGGCGACCTCAGCCCGGCGCTGTCGCTGCAGGTCGACCTGCTGCCGCTGGACTACCTGCGCGCCTCGCGGACGCTGCAGGCCCGCGCGCGCATCACGGTCAGCACCGTAACTGCCGCCCCGCGCCTGCTGCAGGTACTGGAGCGCAGCTACACGCTGACCGGCGCCGACGACAGCGCGCAGGCACAGGCCCTGGCGATGGCCGAACTGCTCCGGCAGGTGGCCGCGGCCGCGGCACCGCTGGTCGTCGCCGCCCCGCGCTAGGCGCTGCTTCGCGATGCCGGACGCGCCGAGCCTGACGCACACCGCCGATGCGCTCGTGCCGGTGCTCTACGACGACCTGCGGCGCATCGCGCGGCGGTCGCGCTGGCAGGTCTCGGCCGGCGGAACGATCCAGACCACCGCGCTGGTCCACGAGGCCTACCTGAAGCTGCGGCGTGCGTCCGGCTTCGCGGACCGCCAGCACTTCCTGCGCGCCGCGGCGATGGCGATGCGGCACATCCTCGTCAATCTCGCGCGCGAATCGCTGGCGGTCAAGCGCGGCGCCGGCGTCGACGACCTGCCGTTCGACGATGCGCCGGAGATCGCCGCGCCGGCCGCAGCGGCGCTGCTCGAGGTGAATCAGGTGCTGGAGCGGCTGCGCGCGGTCAGCGAACGCCTGGCCGAGGTCGTCGAGTGCCGCTTCTTCGCCGGCTACGGCGACGAGGAGACCGCGGCCGCGCTCGGCCTGAGCGACCGCACGGTGCGCCGCGACTGGATCAAGGCGCGCGCGTGGCTGCGGCGCGAACTCGGTGCCGATGCGCTCGCGCTCGACGCCGACCCGACGCCGTGAGCGGCACCGCGCCCGACGGTTCGTCCGCGGCCGGCTGGGCGCGCACCGACGCCGCGCTCGATGAACTGATCGCCCTGCCGGCCGGCCAGCGCGCCGTGGCCATCGCGCGACTGGCCGGCACCGACACCGCGTTCGCCCGCGAACTGCGGTCGCTGGCCGCGCGGCTCGATGGCGATGACTGGCTGCTCGACCGACCCGCCGCTGCCGTGCTGTCCGGCACCGCCGGCGAAAGCGCCAGCCTGGCCCAGGGCACGCGGCTGGGCCCGTGGCGCATCGTCGCGCCGCTCGGGCGCGGCGGCATGGGCGAGGTCTACCGCGCCGAGCGGGCCGACGGCCAGTTCGAGCAGCAGGTCGCGATCAAGCTGATGCGCCTCGATGCCGCGACGCAGGCCGCACGCTTCCGCGCCGAGCGCCAGATCGTCGCACGGCTCGACCACCCGGGGATCGCGCGGCTGCTCGACGGCGACATGAGTGCCGATGGCCGGCTGTACATGGTGATGGAACTGGTCGACGGCCGCGACCTGATCGACTGGTGCAGCGCCAACGCGGCGACGCTGGGGCAGCGGCTGACGCTGTTCATCGAGGTCTGCGACGCGGTCGCGTACGCGCACCGCCACCTCGTCGTGCACCGCGACCTGAAGCCGGCCAACGTGCTCGTCACCGCCGAGGGGCGGGTCAAGCTGCTCGACTTCGGCATCGCGCGGCTGCTGGATTCGCCCTCGGGCGAAGCGACGCAGGAACTGCTGCTCACGCCCGGCTACGCCGCGCCGGAACAACTGACCGGCGACCCCATCACCACCGCGGCCGACGTGCATGCCCTCGGCCTGCTGCTGCACGAACTGCTGTGCGGACGGCCGGCCCACGCGGTCCGGCACCTGCCGCTGGCGGCGGCGATGCAGCAGGTGATCCACGCGTCGGCCACGCCGCCGAGCCGGGTCGCGCGCGACCTCGCCGCGCCGCCCGTCGCAGCAGCGCTGCTCGCCGGCGACCTCGACGCGATCGTCGCCAAGGCCTTGCGCAAGGAACCCGCCCAGCGTTACCCGAGCGTCGACGCGCTGCGCGCGGACGTCGAGCGCCATCGGCACCACGAACCGGTGCTGGCGCGGCGCGGCAACTGGGCCTACGTCGGCGCGCGCGCACTGCGCCGCCACCGCGGCTGGGCGGTCGGCGTCGGCATGGCGCTGGCCGCGGTACTGGCCGGCACCGGCGCGGTGGCGTGGCAGGCGCGCGTGGCCCGCAACGAGGCGGCGCGCGCCACCGCGGTGAAGAACTTCCTGCTGCAGGTGTTCAAGGCCAGCGACCCACGCATCGCCTCCGACAAGCCGCGCGGCCAGGCCACCGCGCGCGCGCTGCTGGACGTCGGCGTCGAGCGCATCGAACGCGAGTTCCAGGCGCAGCCCGGGCTGGAGATCGAGCTGCTCGGCACCGTCGCCGACCTCTACCGCGAACTCGACGAGTCGGAACGGTACCTCGCGCTGCAGGGCCGGCGCGTGGCGCTCGCGCAGCGGTATCCGGGGCGCTACCCGCAGGTCGAGATCGAGGCCCTGCTGAACGCCGCGACCGACGACCTGGTCACGCCGGACCGCGCGAAGGCACGCGCGCACCTGGCGCAGGCCGATGTGCTGCTCGCGCGCGCGGGGCTCGACGCATCGGCGCTGCGGGCGCGCTGGTGGCTGACCTCGGGCCAGTCGCAGGAGCCGACACAGACCGACGCGCGGCGCGCGGCCTTCGAGCGTGCGCTCGCGCTGTACGAGCGCCTCGCGCCGCGCGATCCCGGCAGGGTCACGACCTTGACCGAGCGCGCGCTGCTCGCCTACGACCTCGGCGCGTACGCCGAGGCGGTCCGGGGCTATCGCGCGGCCCTGGCCGCGGAGGCGGATACCGACAACCGCGACGACGGCGAATCGCAGACCATCTGGGGCAACCTCGGTCAGGCCTACCTGAACCTGGGCCAGTATGCCGAGGCCGAGTCGGCACTGAGTCAGGCGGCCGGGATCGCGAAGCAGACCTACGGGGAACGTCATTCCGACTACTGGGTGCCTGCCTCGATTCACGCGAAGCTGCTGCACCTGAACGGCCGACGCGACGAGGCGATGCAAAGCTTCGAGGCGCTGCGCCGGCTGATGCCCGACGCCCCGACCAGCGCCGATGCCTGGGAGGCCAGCAGCAACTTTGCGGAGCGCCTGGCCGCGCAGGGGGATGCGGCGCGTGCGCTGCCGCTCCTGGAGGCCGCGCGGCACGCGTTCGAGTCGGCCCAACACGCTCCGAATTCGCTGCGCCGCGTGAACCTCTTGCTCGGCGACACCTACGAGCAGCTGGGTCGCGTCGACGACGCACGGCGCGCACTGCAATCGGCCTTCGATGGGTATGTCGCGGCCGAGCCGCCAGAGCGCCAGACGCGCATGTCCGCCACCGAGCGCTGGGCTCGCTTTCTCGTCGCGCACGGTGATGCCTCGGCGGCACGGGCGCTGTTCGACGGCGTGCTGGCGCAGGACCACGACCGCCACCTTGCGCACGCCGCATTGGCGCAGGCCGGCCTCGCGCGCGTCGCGCTCGCGCAGGGCCGGCCGGGCGAGGCCCTCGCGGCGAGCCGCGCGGCGATGACGCGCTGGGCCGAGGTGCGCGGCTTCCGCGACGTGCGCATGGGCGTGTACATCCAGCGCGTGCACGCCCGCGCGCTGCTCGCGACGGGCGACCGCGAGGGTGCGCGCGCGGCAGCCGGCGCCGCACTCGCGGACAGCCTGCGTTACGACGCGCCGGGGGCGGCTTCGATCGCCGAGGCACGGACGCTCCTCACGCTGGCAAAGGCACCGCCTTCGGCCGACGCCCTGACCCGGCGCTGACGATCCCCCTCGTTCAAGGGGTCATGCCGCGACCGCCGCTGTCCGGATCGCGGACGGAACCGTGTTCTTACCTCCAGTCGCCGCGCATTCCGCCGGCGAACACGCCAGAGGAAAACCATGCCGATCACGACCTCGCAACGCCCCGGCCTGCGCGCCGTCCAAGTCCTGTTCGCCTGCGCCGCCAGCCTCGGCCTGAATGGCTGCTGGTGGGACGGCAACGTCACGGCTGGTGCAACCGCTCCGGCTCCGGCTCCGGCTCCGGCTCCGGCTCCGGCTCCGGCTCCGGCTCCAGCACCAGCACCAGCACCAGCACCAGCGCCAGCGCCAGCGCCGGCCAGCTACACGGTCGGCGGCACGATCACCGGACTGACGGCTGCCGGGCTGATCCTGGCCAACGGCAGCGACACGGTGAGTCCGGCGGCGAACGCGACCAGCTTCACGTTCACGCAGCCGGTGGTCTCTGGTGGGACCTACAGCGTGACCGTGGCGCAGCAGCCGACAGGGCAAACCTGCTCGGTCGCCGGCTCGTTCCCGGCCACGATCGGCTCGGCCAACGTCACCGGCATCGCCGTCACCTGCACCGCCAACGCGACCGCCTACACGCTGGTCGCCGGCCAGGAGACCTGCCCGGCACAGCCCATCGTCGACGGCACCGGCGCGGCCGCCAGCCTGAATCCGCAGCCCACCGGCGCCGCCGTCGACAACGCCGGCAACTACTACACGTTCGACGGCGGCCGGCTGCGCGTGGTCACGCCGGCGGGTGTCGTGACGACGGTGGCGGGCGGCGCGCCCGGCGCGGGCAACGGCTCGCAGGTCGACGGCACCGGCTCGGCCGCGGTGTTCGGCAACTCGACCCTTGCCTCGGGCTACGCCGGCATCGCCGCCGATGCCAGCGGCAACGTCTACGTGGCCGACTGGCACGAGATCCGCAAGGTGACGCCCGCCGGTGTGGTGACGACGATCGCGGGCAGCACGACTGCCGGCTTCCTCGACGGCAGCGGCACCGCGGCGCGCTTCAACCACCCGGGCGGCCTCGCGGTCGATTCGGCCGGCAACGTGCTGGTCGTGGACACCGGCAATTTCGCGATCCGCCGCGTCACGCCGGCCGGCGTGGTGACCACGCTGGCGCAGGGCATCGGCTTCGTGGCCGGCGCCGCGACCGACGGGACCGCTCTCGCGGTGCTGGCCGAGGGTGGCTTGACCGTCGACGCGGCGGGCAACATGCGGGTGGCCACGAACTCGCCACTGGGCATCCAGGCGATCAGCCCGACCGGCGTGCTGGCGAACTTCGCCGGCCAGACCCAAGGCTTTGCCGATGGCGTGGGTACCGCCGCGAAGTTCTACTCCATCACCGACCTGTCGCTCGACGGTTCCGGCAACCTCTATGCGATCGACAACTTCTACGCGATCCGCAAGGTCACGCCGGCGGCGGCAGTGAGCACGCCCGTCGTCGCGAACGGGTTCACCTCGTTCGCGCCGGGAAGCCCTGCGGTGCCCGCCGGCGCCCTGGTGGCGCCGGTCGGGGTATCGCTGTATCGCGCACTGGCGACACCGAGCGGCAACTTCTACCTGATCGTGGGCTGCTCGTTGCAGAAGACCGGCCCCTGACCGGCGCTGCAGACGATGAAGGCGGCGTTCGTCAGAAGTGGATGCCGCGCATCATCTCGGCCATCGCCCGCGCCTCGGCCGACAGCACCGGCTTGCCGCCCTTCTCGCCCTTGGCCGCGGCGCTGTCGGGGAACATGCGGAAGGTCGTGTTCATCAGCACCTGGGTGACGCGCGGGACGACGTCGTGCAGCAGCTCGACGAAGACGCCGAGCCGGGTCGCGACGCGCACCGGCTTGTCGACCACGGCCTGCACGATCAGGTCGGAGGCCTCGTCCGTCGACAGCAACGGCATGCTGTCGTAGATCTTGGTCGGCGCCGTCATCGGCGTGCGCACCAGCGGCATGTTGACGGTGGTGAAGGTGATGCCCTGGTCCTGGAACTCGCTCGCCGCGCAGGCCGTCCACGCGTCGAGCGCGGCCTTCGAGGCGACGTAGGCCGAGAAGCGCGGCGCGTTCACCAGCACGCTGATCGAGCTGATGTTGACGATGTGGCCCCTGCGCTTCGCGACCATGCCGGGCAGAAGGCCCATCGTGATGCGCAGCGAACCGAAGTAGTTCAGCTGCATCGTGCGCTCGAAGTCGTGGAAGCGCTCGTAGCTGGCCTCGATCGCGCGGCGGATCGAGCGGCCGGCGTTGTTCACCAGGAAGTCGACGCCGCCGTGGTCGGCGGTGAGCTGCGCGACGAAGGCCTTGCAGCTCTCCTCGTCGGCGATGTCGGCCGAATAGGTGACGACGATCGCGTCCTTGCCGGCCTCGGCGAGGATCTCCTTCTTGGCCTCGGCCAGCTTCGCTTCGTCGCGTGCACAGATGATCGTGATCGCACCGGCCTTGGCGAACTTCGCCGCCGCGGCCAGGCCGATGCCCGACGAGCCGCCCGTCACGAGCACGACCTTGCCGGCGACCGTGCCGCGCAGCGACTTGTCGATCAGCAGCGCCGGGTCGAGGTGCCGCTCCCAGTAGTCCCACAGCCGCCACGCGTAGTCGCGCAGGTTCGGGCATTCGATGCCGGAGCCCTTCAAGGCGCCCAGCGTCTCGCGGCAGTCGTAGCGCGTCGGGAAATTGATGAAGGTCATCATGTCGTCGGGCAGGCCGAGGTCCTTCATCACCGCGGCGCGCACGCGGCGCACCGGCGCCAGCGCCATCAGGCCCTTCTTGACGCTTTTCGGGATGAAGCCGAGCAGCGCGGCGTTGACGAACACGTTCATCTTCGGCGCGTGCGCGGCCTTGCTGAAGATGTCGAGCACGTCGCCGACGCGGTAGCCCTTCGGGTCGACGAGGTGGAAGCACTTGCCCTTCAACTCGGCCTTCGAGTGGCTGATGTGGTCGAGCGCGGCGACGACGAAGTCGACCGGCACGATGTTGATGCGCCCGCCTTCCAGACCGACGCTGGGCATCCACGGCGGCAGGATCTGGCGCATGCGCTGGATCAGCTTGAAGAAGTAGTACGGGCCGTCGATCTTGTCCATCTCGCCGGTGGCCGAATCGCCGACCACAAGCGCCGGGCGGTACACCGTCCACGGCAGCTTCGACTCCTTGCGCACGATCTTCTCGCTCTCGTGCTTGGTCATGAAGTACGGGTGCTCCAGGCCTTCGGCCTCGTCGAACATGTCCTCGCGGAACACGCCTTCGTACATGCCGGCGGCGGCGATCGAGCTGACGTGGTGCAGGTGGCCGGCGTCGATCGCCTTCGCGAACTCGACCGCGTTGCGCGTGCCCTCGATGTTGACCTTGACCTGCGAGGCCTCGTCGGCCGACAGGTCGTAGACGGCAGCGAGGTGGTAGACGTGGTCGATCTTGCCCTTCAGGCGCCTGATGTCGTCGGCGCCGACACCGAGCTTCTTCGAGGTCAGGTCGCCGTACACCGGAATCGCCTTCGCCTTCGTCGCACCCCAGTATTCGAGCAGCCCCGCGACCTTGTCCTCGCTTTGCGGCCGCAGCAGGAAGTGGACGGTCGCGCCGCGTCGCGCCAACAGCGTCTTGACCAGGCGCCTGCCGATGAAGCCGGTCGCGCCGGTGACGAAATATTGCATGTCGTTCCTCCTGAGGGTGCTCCCGAGCAGCGCTGATTCTTGATCAATCCCTGCGGCGCTCCGCTGCCGATTTACCCCAAGCGAGGTAGAGCCGGCTCACTAGCAATAGAAGCTGCGCTGCGGGCGCACCCCTTCTATAGTCCAGCCCATTCGCGGCGCGCCGCCGCACCCACCCGGAGGACTCACACCATGGTCAAGAAACTCAAGCAGATGGCCGAGAAGCAGGCCGCCTCCAGCGGCCGCCTGTTCGACAGCGCGCTGGCCGGCCAGGTCAAGGACTCGGCGCAGCAGATCTGGCTCGCCGGCATGGGCGCATTCGCACGCGCGCAGGCCGAGGGCACCAAGGTGTTCGAGACGCTGGTGAAGGAGGGCGCGTCGCTGCAGAAGAAGACGCAGTCGGCCGCCGAAGAGAAGATCAGTGAAGTCACCAGCAAGATGACGAGCATGGCCGGCGGCGTGCAGGCCAAGGCCGGCCAGCACTGGGACAAGCTCGAGAGCATCTTCGAGGAACGCACCGCGAAGGCGCTGAGCAAGCTCGGCGTGCCGTCGGCCAAGGACGTGGACGCGCTGATCGCGCGCATCGACGCGCTCAGCGCCAAGGTCGCGAAACTGTCGAAGACGGCGCCGGCCAAGACGGCCGCTGCCAAGAAGCGCGCGCCGGCACGCAAAGCCGTCTGAGGCGCGGCCGCTTCGGCCTCAGCCGAGGTAACGCGTTTCCAGGTGGCGGCGCAAGTGCTGCGGGTTCAGGGGCTCGCCGCTGGCCCGCGTCGCCAGCTCGGCGGTGCTCCAGCGGCTGCCCTGCGACCAGATGTGCTCGCGCAACCAGTCGAACACCGGTGCCAGCTCGCCGCGCGCGACGCGCTCGTCGAGGTCCGGGTGGGCACGCCGGATCGCCGCAAACCACTGCGCCGCGTACATCGCGCCGAGCGTGTAGCACGGAAAGTAGCCGAACGCGCCGCTGGTCCAGTGCACGTCCTGCAGGCAGCCGTCGCGGTAGTTGCCGCGCGTGTCGACGCCCAGCAGCGAGTGCATGCCCTCGTCCCACAGCGCCGGGATGTCGTCGGCCCCGACGCTGCCCTCGATGAGCCGCTTCTCGATGCCATAGCGCACGATCACGTGCGCGGGGTAGGTCAGCTCATCGGCGTCGACGCGGATGAAGCCCGGCTTCACGCGCGTCATCAGGCGATGCAGGTTGTCAGGCTCGAACGCGCCCTGGTCGCCGAAATGCTTGCGCAGCAGCGGCGCCAGCAGACCCGCGAACGCGCGGCTGCGCCCGAGCTGCATCTCGAAACTCAGGCTCTGGCTCTCGTGGATCGCCATCGAGCGCGCGTGCGCGATCGGCTGGCCGAGCCAGGCGCGCGGCAGGTTCTGCTCGTAGCGCGCGTGGCCGGTCTCGTGGATCGTGCCCATCAGGCTCTGCATCAGGTCGTCTTCGCGGTAGCGCGTGGTCAGGCGGGTGTCTTCGGGCACGCCGCCGCTGAACGGGTGCGCGCTCTCGTCGAGGCGGCCGCCGTCGAAGTCGAAGCCCAGCAGCGCCATCACGTCCAGGCTCAGCGCGCGCTGGGTCGCCTTCGGGAACGGGCCCGTCGGCTCGATCACGGTCTCGCGCGCCTGGCGCTCGCGTGCCTGCGCGACCAGCCCCGGCAGCCATTGCTGCAGGTCGCCGAACACGCGGTCGACCTCGGCGCTGGTGGTGCCGGGCTCGTACTGGTCCATCAGTGCGTCGTATGGCGCGAGGCCGGTCTCGTCGGCCAGGCGCTGCGCGACCTCGCGGCTCAACTCGAGCACCGCGCGGAAGTTGACCAGGAAGCCGGCCCAGTCGTTGGCCGGGCGCTGCGTGCGCCAGGCGTGCTCGCAGCGCGCGCCGGCGCGCGACAGCGCCTCGACCAGTGATTGCGGCAGCGCGTTCGCGCGCTGCCATTCGCGCCCGATCTCGCCGAGGTTGGCGCGCGCCGGCGGGTCGATGTCCTCGCCGGCGGCGCGCTTGAGCAGTTCGGCGAGCTGCGGGTCGGTGCGCATGCGGTGCAGCAGGCCCTCCATCTCGGCCATCGCGTTGGCGCGCGCATCGTTGCCCTTGGGCGGCATCATCGCGGCCTGGTCCCAGCCGGCGATCGACTGAAGGTGCTGC
>JAYSLR010000523.1:0-10622 GCA_043725365.1 Rhizobacter sp.
CAACCGACCTGCCGCCTGCGGTGATGCCCGCCGCCCCACAAACCGACATCGCCGACATGTGTTCCGCGCGCGCGGCCTGGCCAAGACCTACCGTACCGGTGAGGTCGAAGTACAGGCCTTGCGCGACGTCGATCTGGAAATCGCGCGCGGCGAGTTCGTCGTGTTGCTCGGCGCTTCGGGGAGCGGCAAGTCGACGCTGCTGAACATCCTCGGTGGGCTGGACGTGCCCACCCGCGGCGATGTGCGCTTCGGCGACCACACCCTGAGCGAAGCGAGCGAGGCCGAGCTCACTGCCTACCGGCGCGAACACGTCGGCTTCGTGTTCCAGTTCTACAACCTGATTCCCAGCCTGACCGCCGCGGAGAACGTCGCGCTGGTCACCGACATCGCGACAAACCCGATGCCGATCACCGAGGCACTGGACCTGGTCGCGCTGACGGCGCGACGCGACCACTTCCCTTCGCAGCTCTCGGGCGGCGAACAGCAGCGTGTCGCGATCGCGCGGGCGCTCGCCAAAAACCCCGAACTGCTCCTCTGCGACGAGCCGACCGGCGCACTCGACTACACCACCGGCAAGCTGGTGCTCGACGTGATCGCACGCGTCAACCGCGAGCTGGGTACGACGGCGCTCGTCATCACGCACAACGCCGCGATCGCCGGCATGGCGGACCGCGTGATCCACCTCGGTGACGGTCGCATCCAGAGGATCGAACGCAATGCGCAGCGCCTGACGTCGGCCGAACTCACCTGGTAGCGGCCCGATGAAAGCGTTCGACCGCAAGCTGCTGCGCGATCTGCGCACGATGTGGAGCCAGGTGTTGACGATCGCGCTGGTGGTCGCCAGCGGCATCGGTGGCTTTCTCACCAGCCTGAGTGCGGTCGACTCGCTCGAAGCCGCACGCGAGGACTTCTATGCCGAACGGCACTTCGCCGACCTGTTCGCCACCGTCAAGCGGGCGCCCGTGGCGCTGGCCGACCAGCTGCGCGATGTCGTCGGCGTGGCCGATGTGCAGACGACGATCGAGCAGATCGTGCGCATCCAGATTCCGGGCAACGACGACCCCGTGCTGGGGCAGTTGATCGGCATCGACCGGTTGAGGCCCCCGCGCCTGAACCAGGTCAGCGTGCTGGCCGGGCACGGCCTGTTCGACACGCAGGACGCCGCCGCAGGCACGCAGGACACGATCGACGCGCTCGTCTCGACGGGGTTCGCGCGGGTGCGGGGGTTGAAGCCCGGCGACACGCTCGGTGCGCTGGTCAACGGCCGATACCGCCGCCTGCGGATCGTCGGCCTGGCGGTCTCGCCGGAGTTCGTGTTCGCCGGGCTGTGGGGCATGCCCGACCAGCGCGGCTTTGGCGTCTTCTGGGTCGACCAGGCCGTGCTCGCGGCGGCCTACGACATGCAGGGCGCGTTCAACACCGTGGCCATTCAGCTCGCCCCGGCCGCGGCGCGTCGAGCCGGCGAGCTCGAGGTCATCGATGCGCTCGCGCTGCCTCTGGCGCGTTATGGCGGCGCCCCGCCACGCGGACGCGTCGACCAGACCTCGCACGCGATCCTCGACAACGAGATCAAGGAGCAGCGCGTGCTCGGCACCGTGCTGCCGGTGATCTTCCTCGGCGTTGCTGCGTTCCTGCTGAACGTGGTCATCTCGCGGCTGGTGGCCACGCAGCGCGAGCAGATCGCAGCGCTGAAAGCCCTCGGCTACGCGAATCGTGCGGTCGCCGCCCACTACCTGAAGCTGGTGCTGGCGATCGTCGTGCTCGGGCTGGCGCTCGGCATTCCGCTCGGCGACTGGCTCGGCGCGAAGTTCGTCGGGCTGTACGCCGAGTCGTTCCACTTCGCGCATTTCGAGCACCGCCTGTCGGCGAGCCTCGTGCTGCTGGCCGGGGGCATCACCGTCGGCACCGCCGTCCTGGGCACGCTGTCGGCGATCGTCGCGACCGTGCGGCTGACCCCTGCCGAGGCCATGCGGCCGCCCGCACCGGGACGCTATCGGCGCACGCTCGCCGAACGCCTGGGCTTCACCGGGCTGAGCCCCGCGCTGCGCATGATCCTGCGCAACATGGAGCGGCGCCCGCTGCGCACCAGCCTGTCGATCGGCGGCGTCGCCGCGGCGGTGGCCATCGTCGTGATGGGCAACTTCTTCCGCGACGCGATCGAGGTCATCGTCGACAGCACGTTCGGCCTGGCGATGCGCAGCGACGTCTCGGTGTGGCTCACCGAGCCGGCCGACAACGCCGTCGCGCTGCAACTCGCGCGCCTGCCCGGCGTGCTTGCGCACGAGTCGCTGCGCGACGTGCCGGTCATGCTGGTCAACGGCCACCTGCGGCAGCGCGTGATGGTGCGCGGCGGCGAGACGCGCAGCGCGCTGATGCGCATCGTCGATGTGGACGGTCGCCAGGCCCTGCCCCGCGGCGACGGGCTGCTGCTCACCGACCGCCTGGCGCTCAAGCTCGGCCTGCGCGTCGGCGACCGGGTTCGGGTCGAGGTCCAGGAGGGCCGCCGTCTCGCGCTCTCGCTCGTCGTCGACGGAACGGTACGCGAGATGATGGGGCTGAACGCGTACATGAACCGTTCTGCGCTGAACCGCGCGCTCGGCGAGGGCGACGTCGCCACGGGCTTCGTCTTCGCGCTGGAACGCGGCAGCGAGGCCGCCTTCCTGCGGGCCACGCAGTCGCTCCCGCGCGCGGCCGGGGCCTTCAGCAAGGCCGCGATGCTGCGCAACATGCAGGAGCTGACCGCGCGCAACATCCTGATCATGAGCACCGTGCTGACGCTGTTCGCCGCGGTCATCGCCGTCGGCGTGGTCTACAACAACGCGCGCATCGCGCTGGCCGAACGCAGCTGGGAACTCGCCAGCCTGCGCGTCCTCGGCTTCACGCGCGCCGAGGTGTCGGGCCTGCTGCTGGGCGAGCTGGCGATCGGCCTGCTGATCGCACTGCCGCTGGGCATGCTGGCCGGCCACGCACTGGTGCACGTGATCGGCGGGCTGCTCGCCAACGACCAGTTCCTGTTTCCGATGGTCATCCGCGCCCGCACCTACGCGCTCGCGGCCATGGCGGTGCTGCTGGCCGCAGCGGCCAGCGCACTGGTCGTGCGCCGGCGCATCGACCGCCTCGACATGGTGGCCGCACTGAAGACGAGGGAGTGAACAAAACATGAATCGCAGCATGCTGTGGGCCGGTGGCGCCGGCGGCCTCGCCCTCGTCGCGCTGCTGGCCTGGGCCTTCGCGCCGCGGCCGGTGGCGGTCGAGCTGGCGCAGGTCACGACCGGCCCGTACGAGCAGGCGATCGCCGAAGACGGCAAGACCCGGCTGCGCGATCGCTACGTCGTCACCGCGCCGCTGGCCGGCCGGCTTGCGCGCATCGATCTGCGCGAGGGCGACGAGGTCGAGGCCGGCGCCGTGGTCGCCATCTTGACGCCGGCGCTCTCGCCGATGCTCGACGAGCGCAGCCGGCGCGAGCAGCTCGCCCGCGCCGACGCAGCCCAGGCCGCCGTGCAGCGCGCCGATGCCGGCGTGCAGCGGGCGCGCGTCGGACTGGAACAGGCGCGCGTCGATCTGCAGCGCGACGAGCAGCTGGCGCGCCAGAACTTCATCGCACCGGCCAAGCTCGATGCCGACCGCCTCGCGTTGCAGGCAGCGCAGCGGGAGCTCGACACCGCCGTGCAGAGCCGCCACATGGCGGAGCATGAACTCGACACGATGCGCGCGTCGCTGAGCGCCGCGCGCACCGCCGGCGATGCCGCCGGGGGCGGTTTCGCGCTGCGCGCCCCGGTTGCAGGGCGGGTGTTGCGCATCCCGTTGATCAGCGAGACGACGGTCGCGCTGGGCACGCCCGTGATCGAGATCGGCGACACCGCTCACCTGGAGATCGTCGCGGAACTGCTGACGACCGACGCGTTGCAGGCCCAGCCCGGCGCACTGGTGCGCATCGAGCGTTGGGGTGGGCGCGGCACGCTGGAAGGCCGCGTTCGCCGCGTCGAGCCGTCGGGGTTCACGAAGGTGTCGGCACTCGGCGTCGAGGAGCAGCGCGTCAACGTGCTGATCGACATCACGAGCCCGGCACCGCTGTGGCAGGCGCTCGGCGATGGCTACCGCGTCGGCGTGCGCATCGTCACGCTGGCTCAGCCGTCGGCTCTGCTGGTGCCGGTCAGCGCCGTGTTTCCTCGGGCCGACGGCGGCATGGCGGTCTTCGTGGCCGACCACGGGCGCGCGCGACTCACGCCGGTGGAGATCGGCGGCCGCAACGGCAGCGAGGCGTGGGTGCGAAGCGGTGTCGCGGCGGGCACCGAGGTGATCGTCTATCCACCGGCCGCGCTGAGGGATGGCGCGCGGGTGAGCCCGCGCAGCGTGGCACCTGGTTAGGAACGTGCCGAAGCGGCATCAACGTCCCCGCACCAGTGCACACGCTGGCGGCGGCGCGGCCTCGGCCAGGAAGCGGCCGATCTCGGCCAGGGCGTCGCGCGCCTCAGTCAGTTCCGGATTGAAGATCTGCCAGACGTGAACCATGTGGTTCCAGGTCTGCAACTGCACCGGCGAGCCCGCGGCGCGCGCCTTGTTGACATAGCGCCGCGCGTCGTCGCGCAGCATCTCCACCTCGCTGGCCTGCACCAGCACCGGCGGCAGGCGCGACAGGTCGCCACGCACCGGTGACACCACCGGGTCGCTCGGGTTGATGCGCGTCTGTAGCCAAGCGCCCCACAGCAACAGCCAGCGCGGCACGCGCGCCAGCTTGCCGAACAGCGGACCGAGCATCGCATCGCTGCGCACGTTGTCCCGCATGCTCGGACTTGCCAGCGTGGCGTCGGTCAGCGGCGAGAGCACCACCGCGGCGTCGGGGGCGCGCAATCCGGCGTCCCGTGCCCAGGCAACCAGCGACAAGGTCAGGTTACCGCCGGCGGAGTCACCAGCGACGAATACCGCCTGCGCCGGCGCCGCACCGTCGGGCCCGTTGGCCAGCAGCCAGCAGTAGGCGCTTCGGCAGTCCTCGATGCCGGCGCGGCGCGGGTGCTCGGGCATCAACCGGTAGTCGATGGCCAGCACGGCGCCGCCGGTCATCGCCGAGAAACGCGTCGTCAGCGTGCGATGGCTGCGCGGGCTGCCCATCATGAACGCACCGCCGTGGATGTACAGCGTGCGACGCGCCGGGTCGGCTCCCGGCGCGAGTACCCATTCGGCGCGCACGCCGCCGGCGTCCACCGGCACGAAGCGCGCGTCGAAGCTGCGGTCGGCAAAGATCTCGTCGATGTACCTGCGCAGTACCGCCGTGTGCTCGCGCATCGGCGTGCCCCGCAGCAGCTGCCCGATGCCACCCAGCGAGGCGACCACCTTGTGCGCCTCGTCGCTGGGCAGCTCACCGCGCGAGAAACGCTCGCCCACCGGGTTGTCGAAGGCCGACAGGTCGGCACCGCGCAGACACCAATGGGCGACGGCCCACCCGATGACCGCGGCCACGGCGACGATGGCAAGAACGATCATCAGGATGTCGGTCAAGGTCAGGCTCCGTCAGCAGGTGCACGGTAAGGACGAATCGGCGGCCCAGGAACCGGTCGCGGCACTGGCCATCGCGCATTGTTGCTTCAGCCTCATCACCGTGCCCTCAAGAACGCGAACGCATCGCTGCCCGCGCCGCACCGGGGCGCCGGGCCGGGCGCGCACTGCGCGACACCAGTTCCGCCAGCGCCTCGCGCAGCGCCGCCGTGAGTTCTCGCGCGTCGGGCACCGCGCAGCGCGCGGTGGTGAAGCCGAATCCCATTTGCCCGGCATAGCTCATCACGGTGATGTTGAGCCCCACGCCATGTTCGACGATGGACAGCGGCCAGTAGTCCGTCATGCGCGCACCCGCCACGTACAGCGGCACCTGCGGCCCCGGTACGTTGGAGATCACGACATTCGCAATCGGCGGCACGATGCCGGCCAGCCCCGTGCGCCCGTACAGCGTGGCCAGCGTATGCAGCAGCCAGGGCGCGCCGATGGACGGGAAGTCGACCGGGATCATGCCGCGGGCGCGCTGGGCCAACACCTTGATCGCACCGGCAGCGTCGCGGATGGCGTGCAAGCGCCGCACCGGGTCGGCGATCTGCGTGTTCAGGTTCACCAGGCTCAGCATGGCCTGGGTCGTGAATTCGGTATTGCCGGGGTCGCGCAGCGAGATCGGCATGGTGGCAATCAGCGGTTTCTTCGGGATGCCGCCATGCCGCGCCAGATAGCGGCGCAGTGCACCGCCGCACAGTGCCAGCACGATGTCGTTGAGCTTGGCTTCGTGCGCATGCGCGAGCTGTTTGAGCGTGTCCAGCGACACCGACAGGGCGGCAAAGCCGCGCTCGCCGGTGATCGGCACATTCAGCGGCGTCCTCGGGCCGAACGAGAAGTTCTGCCTGAGCCGGCCCCGCAGCTTGGCCGGCGCGACGTCGAACAGGCCGGCCAGCGTCTTCACCACGCCGGGCAGGTGGCGGATCAGCTTGATGTACTGCCCGGCATCGTGTTTCAGCGCTGCGGCGGCGAGCTCGGCCATGCCCGGACGTTCGGCGTGAAGCCCTGACTGGCCGGTAAGGGCTCGCGACTTCGGTGTGAGGTCGAACAGCACGTGCGCCAGCAGCACGCCGGCCTGGCCGTCGAGGACGGCATGGTGGATCTGGATGTAGTAGGCGGCCTGGCCCGATTGCAGGCCGTCGATGATGGCCATGCGCCACAGCGGGCGGCTGCGATCCAGCCGTTCCGAATGCAAGCGCCCGACCAGGTCTTCCAGCTGCGCCAGCGTGCCGGGACCGGGCAGCGTGATGCGCTGCACGTGGTAGTCCAGGTCGAGGCTGCCGTCCTCGATCCACACCGGGTTGGCGAACTGCAGCGGCATTGGCGCGAGCTTGCGCGTCAGCACCGGAGCCACATGCAGGCGATGCTTCATCAGCCGGCGGATGTCGGCATGGAAGTCGCCCGTGTAGCCCGGCGGCAGGTCGAACAGGTGCAAGGACGCGACGTGCATCGGCGTCTCTTTCGTCTCCAGGTGCAGGAACGCACCATCCACTCCGCTCAGGACCTTCATGCGCGACCAACCCTTCGCTACGCTGCCCGGTTTCCTTGATACCACCGGGCTCCGACGCGGCCTTGCGCCAGATCACGACCGTGGTGCAGCGCGACCGCGCGCGCGCAGCATGGGCTCTCCACGCCCTGCCGCCGGCCATGCCGAAGCCCCCAGGCCTGCACCATTGAACGCGCCTGACCGTCCCCTCTGGCGGCACGTCACATTGAGGGCGGCCTCCAAACGCGCAGGTGCGCTGCGTTCGCGCCCAAACGACGGCTGGCGCGCAGCGTCTCTGCCTTGGCGACGGCACGAAGGTGAACTTCGTCGGGACCATCCAAGAACCGCAGCGCTCTGCCCCAGCTCCACAAGCGTGCGAGCGGCGTATCCGGCGTGAGACTCATTGCGCCGAAGACCTGCATTGCCCGGTCCAGCACACGCGTCTGAAGCTGCGCGGTCACCACCTTGATGGCAGACACGTCGACCCTCGCCGCACCGGGACCTTCCTTGTCGAGCTTCCACGCGGCTCGCAGCACGAGAAGGCGAGCTTGGTCGATTTCGAGGCGTGAGTGCGCAATCCAGTCCTGGATGTTCGCGTAGCTCGACAGCTTGTGCCCATGCACTTGCCGCTCGAACGTGCGCTCGCACATCAACTCCAGCGCCAGCTCGCATTGCCCGATGCTGCGCATCGCGTGATGGACCCTGCCTGGCCCCAGCCGCGCCTGGGCCATGGCAAACCCCTGACCGCGCGCCCCGATCAGGTTGTCGACCGGCACACGGACGTTGCGGAAGACAAGCTCACAGTGCCCTTCGACCGACACATGGTCCATGACCGGGATGTTCCGCTCGACCGTCAGACCCGCAGCGCCGAGCGGAACGAGCACAAGAGAGTGCCTCCCGTGCTCGCGCGTGCCGACGCCCGCGGCAACGACGCCAAGAGACTCGTCGCGTGCCATGACCAGCACCACGCGGCACAGCGGATGTGCTGCGCCGGTGACAAACCACTTTCGGCCGTTGATGACCAACTCATCGCCGTCGAGTCGGATGCTTGTCTGCAGTTGCGTCGGGTCCGACGACGCCACATCGGGCTCGCTCATGGCAAAGCACGAGCGAATCTCGCCTGCCAACAAGGGGTCGAGCCACCGCTCCCGTTGTGCCTGATTGGCGAACAACTGCAGCAACTCGATGTTTCCGGTATCGGGTGCGTTGCAGTTGAAGACCTCGGCCGCCCAGGGCACACGCCCCATCAATTCGGCAAGAGGCGCGTAGTCGACATTCGACAGGCGGGTGCCAGGCTGGTCCTCGGCAAGTGACGGAAGAAACAGGTTCCAAAGCCCCATGCGCTTGGCTGCAGCCTTCAGTGGTTCCACGACATCGAGCGGATACACGCCCGCGTCGGCGTAGCGGTTCCAGTCAGCCATGGACGGCAGCACCAGGTCGTTCATGGCCTGCTGCATTTTCGTCAGCAGTTCAGCGGCTCTATCGGAAGTTTCGAAATCCATGTGGCATGGTCCTTCGCCCCACCGTCGAGACGCTGTCGACTGCGCGACACCGCGGCGCGTTCGTGCGGTCTTCCTTTGCGTCAGGTCAAAGTCTTCGACCAACGGGCACTGTACGCGCGGAGCACAGACGAAACACTCGCACCCCTCATGTGTGCCGGGATGACAGTGAATGAGTTGGCGACATTCGATGCGCACGCTCTTCAATTGGCCGCGCGCAAAAGGCTGGATGCGCTGCTGAAGGGCCTATTTGACTGATTCCAGGCAGCACCGACATCATGCACCGCTTTGCTGAGAGCGAGTCGTGGCGCGGTTTACAGGCTGGTCCGGTGAGACTGAACTGCAAACGGAGCAGGGAATTTTCAAGGACCGAGCAAGGAGTTTGACGGCTCTTGCAGGGAAGGTTCTGGATACGAGCTCGGGC
This sequence comes from Rhizobacter sp., assembly GCA_043725365.1. Taxonomy (GTDB): domain Bacteria; phylum Pseudomonadota; class Gammaproteobacteria; order Burkholderiales; family Burkholderiaceae_C; genus LMDS01. The sequence goes on from JAYSLR010000523.1 coordinate 8,945, forward strand.
TGGCCGAGCGGCAGGTTTGAGCTGCCCGCGGCCGCCCCATTGCGACGGCCGGCCCGCCCTGCTTGAGCGGCTGCTCCGCCGCGCTACATTCAGCACATGCCCTACGAACTCCACTACTGGCCGACGATCCAGGGCCGCGGCGAATTCGTCCGCCTCGCGCTCGAGGCCGCCGGCGCGCCCTATGTCGATGTGGCGCGCGGCGCGAAGGACGCGGCGCATGGCGAAGCCGCGCTCGTGGCCTTCATGGATGACAAGGCGCTGGTCCATCCGCCGTTCGCGCCGCCGTTCCTGAAGGACGGCAGCCTCGTCGTCGGCCAGACCGCGGCGATCCTGCATTACCTCGCGCCGACGTTCAAACTGGTCGCACGCAGCGAGCAGGCGCGGGTCTGGACGCAGCAGATCCAGCTGACGATCGCCGACATGGTGACCGAGGCGCACGACACGCATCACCCGGTGGGTTCGGGCCTCTTCTACGAGGACCAGAAGCCCGAGGCGCTGCGCCGCGCGCAGGAATTTCGGGGAGCGCGCATGACCAAGTTCCTGCAATGGTTCGAGCGCATCCTCGCGCACAACCCGGGCGGGCCGCGTTACCTGGTCGGCGGCAAACTGAGCTATGCCGACCTGTCGCTGTTCCAGCTCGTCGCGGGCCTGCGCTACGCCTTCCCGAAGGCGGCGGGGGCGGCGCTCGCGAAGGCACCGCTGGTGCTCGCGCTGCACGAGCGCGTTGCGGCGCTGCCTCGCATCGCCGCCTACCTGCAGAGCCCGCGGCGCATCCCGTTCAACGAGCTTGGCATCTTCCGCCGCTATCCGGAACTCGACCTTCCGTAGTGCGCTGTGATGGCCCTGCGCCATCACAGGGTCGCTCATCCGCTCTTTGGGCTGCAGCGCGCACCCAACCTGCAGCCTCAGCCTCACCGACAGATCAAGGTGTGGAGCCGATCGATGTTCCGGTGCAACTGAAGCGCTGCGGGATGGCGGTGCGCCTGATCGTGCGGGCGCCGGGCGAGGTGGCTGGGCGCGCCCGGGCTCGCAATCCGGACCCGACGTTGGTGGCCTTGGTGGCGAAGGCACACACATGGTTCGATCGGCTGAGTTCGGGGGGAAGCGCCGGCGTGCTGGCGATCGATCGGGAACTTCGGATCGGCAGTCCGTATGTGACTCGGGTGATCCATCTGGCCTTCCTGGCGCCCGACATCATGCAGCGAATCGTGCGCGGAGATCATCCCGTTGAGTTGAACGCCGATCGGCTGATCCGGATGGTGCCGCTGCCGAAGGACTGGGAGGCACAGCGGGTGTCGCTTGGCTTGACCGGCTGAGGTCGCGTCGAGCTCGAATCACAGGCCCGCAATTGCGGGCCTGCCGCGTTGCGCACCTCGGCAGCACGGCAAACCTGTACCGGCGAATGTGCGGACAGAGAATGTCAGATTCAGACCGGACGATCTCGCCCGAAAAGGGGCGTCGATGGTCGACTTGAGAATGGCCGTATCGGCCTGCAGCCCGCGTGGCGCGGGACTCTGAAAAAAGAAAGGCCCTTCGTGGTGAAGGGCCCAGACTACCTGGCGGAGCCGGAGGGATTCGAACCCTCGAAGCAGGTTTTGCCCGCTTACTCCCTTAGCAGGGGAGCACCTTCGGCCACTCGGTCACAGCTCCGTGAACAGCGCGCATTCTAACCCGCGAA
>JAYSLR010000524.1:0-12945 GCA_043725365.1 Rhizobacter sp.
CGCTGATCCACGATCCCGACGTGCTGCTGCTCGACGAGCCGACCGCCGGCGTCGATCCGCAAAGCCGCAACGCGATTTTCGACAACCTCGAGGCGCTCAAGCGCGCCGGCAAGGCGCTGGTCTACACCACGCACTACATGGAGGAGGCCGAGCGCCTCGCCGACCGCATCGTCATCATCGACCACGGCCGCGTCGTCGCCGGCGGCACGCTGGCCGAGCTGTACCGCCGGCTGCCGGCGGCGCAGACCCTGCAGCTCGACATCGACAGCGCGCCCGGCGCGCAGGCGCTCGACGCCACGGCCTTCGACGGCCTGCCCGGCATCAAGCTGCTCCAGCTCGAGGCCGGCCGCGTCACGCTCGGCCTCGACGACCTGGTGCGAGACACCCCCGCCGTGATGCAGGCGCTGGCGGCGCGCGGCGTGGCGGTGCGGCACCTGAGCTCGGGTCGCGCCGACCTCGAAGACGTGTTCCTCGCGCTGACCGGACGCCAATTGCGCGATTGACGCGCGACCGAAAGAAACCCCATGAATGCCTTCATCGCGCTGGTGCGCAAAGACCTGGTGCTGTACTTCTCGAACCGGCGCTCGGTGATCATGGCGATCGTCGCGCCGATCCTGATCGCGGCCTTCTTCGGCAGCCTGTTCGGTGGCGGCGGCGACAAGCCGGCGAACATCCCGGTGGCGATCACCGACCTGGACAAGAGCGAACTCTCGACCCGGATCGTCGCGGCGATGCGCGCCGACACGACGCTGACGGTCACCGAGACCAGCGCCGAGGACGGCGCCGCGCAGGTCAAGGCAGGCACGCAGCGCGCCGCGATCGTGCTGCCCGCCGGCTTCGGCACGCAGGCCGGCCGCGCGCTGTTCGGTGGCGCGGCCAAGCCCGAGATCGTTCTGCACTACGACCCGTCGCAAGGCATGGTGCTGCCGCTGGTGCGCGGGCTGCTCGCGCAGCACGTGATGGAGCCTGTGGCGCAGTCGGTGTTCGGCGGCGCCGCGGCCAGCGGCGCGGCGGGCCGCGGCACAGGCGGCGCCAGCAGTTTCAGCGTGCCGTTCGCGACCCGCGAGGTCGAGGCCAGCTCGAAGCCCGAGGTCAAGTACAACAGCTACTCGCACTCTTTCGCCGGCATGGGCGTGCAGTTCATCCTGCTGATGGGCGTGGACATGGCGGTCGGCCTGCTGACGATGCGCCGCCTCGGCTTGTGGAAGCGGCTGCGCGCCGCGCCGCTGTCGCGCGCCAAGCTGCTCGGCAGCCGGATCGCCAGCACCGCGCTGATCGCGTTGATCGTGTTCGCCGTGATCTACGCGGTGGCGATGGCCGCGTTCGGCGTGCGCATCGACGGCAGCGTGCTCGGCTTCGCGGCGGTGCTGGTCGCGTTCGCGCTATTGACGGCGAGCTTCGGCCTGCTGGTGGCGGCGCTCGGCAAGACGCCGGAGGCCACGCGCGGCCTGGCGATCCTGGCGACGCTGTTGCTGGTGATGCTGGGCGGCGCCTGGGTGCCCTCGTTCATCTTCCCGGCCTGGCTGCAGCAGATCTCGCTGTTCGTGCCGACACGCTGGGCCATCGACGGGCTCGACGCGATGAGCTGGCGCGGGCTGCCGCTGGACGCGGCGCTGCTGCCGGTCGTCGTGCTGCTGGGGTTTTCGGCGCTCTTCTCGCTGCTGGCGGTCGTCCGCTTTCAATGGGACGAGTAGCTCAGCCCTTGCCCTTGCCGTTCGGGAAGCGGGGCCGGCGGCCGGCGAGCCAGTCCGACAACTCGTTGTTCAGTGCCTCGCCGGCATCGCGCCGCATCTCGACCGGCAGCACCGTGCCACCTTCGAAGAGCAATTGAAGGCGCACGCGATCCTGGTGCAGCGAACTGTCCTCGACGCCGGCTGCGAAACATTCCAGCGCCGGTTCCATCGAGTCGCGCGAGCGCCGCGAACCCGCGGTCGTCGCGAGCAGCGCGATCGCGACCGCGGCGGCGAGTTCGGTGGTGATGGCGATCTCCAGCGGCGAGCGTTCGTCGCCGTCTTGCGCATGCGCCTCGACGATGATCGCGTCGCCACCCTCGGCGGGCCGAACATCGTGGATCGCCGCGATGGCCAGGGCGCGTGGGACGGTGTTGCTCATGATGCTTGCGGGTTTACCGAGCGCGAACCGATCGCAACTCTTCGATCCGATTCTTGGCAGACACCGGGCTTCGGGCAAGACGCGGCTGGCGCATCGCGCGGTAGGGAATTTCTGACGGTGGCGCCGCCGTCCCTCAGCGCCGCTCGACGATCGCCGGCACCAGCTGCAAGCCGCCGCGCACCCGCTCGGCCACGCTGCGTGCCTCGGCGCGGCTCGGGTACGGGCCGGCCTGCAGGCGGAACATCGGCGCGTCGTCGAACACCGCCAGCAGCGGCGCGAGCCAGTCGAGCTCGGTCGCGACACGCTTCTGGAAACCCTCGGCGCCGTCGCGTTGCCGGAACGCACCGAGCTGGACCCAGAAGCCGCGTGCCGGCGCGGTGTAGGCGCGTGCCGCCGGGGCATCGGCGATCGGCTCGCTCTCGGCGACGCTCGGCGCGGCGGCGCTGCCCGGGGGCGGCGCGGCCACGGTCGACACCGGCAGCGCTTCGACCGGCGCGGCAGCCGCGGGCAGCGGCGCAGCGGCCGCCGGGTCGGCCACGCCACCCGCCGCGACCTGGAGCGCGCCGGCCTCGGTGCCGCGGCGCCATGCGCCGGTGCGGATCTCGTCGGACGTGATGCGTTGCAGCTCCACCGGCGCAACGCCGCGCAGCACGCCGAGCTTCAGCGCCGCGGTGTAGCTCAGGTCGACGATGCGGCTCGAATGGAACGGCCCGCGGTCGTTGATGCGCACCACGACCTCGCGGCCGTTGGCCGGGTTGCGGATTCGTGCATAGCTCGGGATCGGCAAGGTCGGGTGCGCGGCGGTCATCGCGTACATGTTGTAGATCTCGCCGCTGGCGGTGCGCCGGCCGTGGAACTTGCGGCCGTACCACGAGGCCAGGCCGCGTTCGGTGAACGGTGCATCCTGGGTGATCGGCACGTAGCTCTTGCCGAGCACGTTGTAGGGTTTGTTCGGGCCACCGGGGCGGATCGGCTCCAGCACCGGCTCGGCATCGGGCACGCGGTCCAGGTCGGCAGGCGGGTTCGCCTCGGAGCCGTCGCGCTCCGACGAGGTGGGCACGACGCCCGACGGCCCGCGCAGCGGGCCGGACGCGCAGCCTGCGAGCACGGTCGCGATCAGCAGCACCAGCGCCCACGGCACGCGGGACTTGCCGGGATGCCACGAGGTGTCACGCATGGAGCGCGACCATACACGACACCGCGCGCGCGACGCGAGTGCGTTTACAAGTCGTCGCGCCGCGTTCGCGGTCGCCCGCCGCGCACGCGACGCGCGGGCGGGCGCTAGACCTTGTGGACCGGTCGCGTGTTCACCGGCAGGCACAGCGCCGCCGTCAGCAGCGCCAGCGCGACGTGCAGGCCGTACAGCGGAACGAAGTCAGCGCGCTGCAGCCCGGCGTGCCCGACCAGCAGCACCGTGATCGCGACGCCCATCACCGAGCCGATCTGGCGTGTCGCCTGGTTGACCGCGCTGCCGACCGCATACTGCTGCGCCGGCAGGCGGTTGACGGCCGCGGCCGACAGCGACGGCAGCACCATGCCCACCGCGATCCCGCTCAGCACCAGCCCCGGCAGCCACTGCGCCAGGTAGTCGGCCTGCGTGCCGGGCACCAGCAGCAACCACAGGCCGCTGGCGGCGTAGACCAGCGCGCCGCCGACCAGGAACGGGCGGTGGCCGAAGCGCGCCGCGAGGCGGCCGGTCACGATCGCGGTCGGCACCACCAGCAGCGGCCCCGGTGTGATCGCCAGGCCGGCCCGCGGCAGGCTGTAGTGCCAGATCTCGGTCATGTAGAAGAAGAAGCCGAAGAACATCATCGAGAAGGCAGCGCCGAACGCGAGCGTGGCCATGTTCACGAAGGCGTAGGTGCGGTGGCGGAACAGGCCCAGATCGACCAGCGGTGCCGGCGCGATCCGTGCCCACGCGACGAAGCCGATCAGCGCAATGGCGCCGGTGACGCCGGCGACCGCCAGTTCGCCGCGCGTCCAGTGCGGCGACTCGGACTGCACGATCGCGAGCGCGACCGCGCCCACGCCGACCACCAGCAGGAGCATGCCCACGACATCGACCGGCCGCCGATGCTCGGGCCGCCTGGCCTCGGTGAGCCGCGCGGCGCCGTACCACAGCGACAGCGCGCCCAGCGGCAGGTTCAGGTAGAACGCCCACGGCCAGCCGACCGCATCGACGACGAACGACCCGAGGCTCGGGCCGACCGCGGCTGCAAAGCCGCCGACCGCGCCCCACAGGCTTACCGCCACCGCCCGTTTGCTCTGCGGAAACACCGCCAGCACGATCGCCAGCGACGCCGGCGTCAGCAGCGCCGCCCCGAAGGCCTGCAGCACGCGCGCGCCGATCAGCACCGCGACGTTGCCGGCCAGTCCGCAGGCGGCCGAGGACGCGAGGAACAGCGTCACGCCGAGCAGGAACACCTTCTTGCGCCCGTGCGCGTCGGCCAGTCCGCCGGCCGGGATCAGCATCGCCGCGTAGACCACCGTGTAGCCGTTGAGCACCCACGACATGTCGGCCGCCGACGTGCCCGGAAATCCCGCGCGAACGGCACGAAACGCGGCGAACAGCATCGTCGTGTCGAGCGAGACGAGGAAGACCGCGACGCTGGCGATCCAGAACACCGGCCACGGCGAGACCGGCGCGACGGCTTGCGCCGCGGCCGGGCCGGGCGGCGCTGCGGCCGTGTCCCCGGCGAGTGCGGGCAGCGCGCTCATTCGCGGTTCACCGGCTGGAGGTAGACCGCAGGGTCCGCGCTCAGCCCCTGGTGCACCTGGCGCGAGATGTCGTCGGCCAGGACTTCGCTGCGGCCGGCAACCAGGCCGTCGAGGGCAGCGCGCACGATCGCCTCGGGCGTCGATTTCGGAACCTCCATGCCGCGCGTCAGGTCGGTGTCGATGAAGCCGGCGTGCAGGGCCAGCACCTGGGTGCCCTGCTCGCGCAGCTCGATGCGCAGACCGTTCGTCAGCGCCCATGCCGCCGACTTGGAGGCGCCGTAGGCGCCCAGCAGCGGCCCGTTGATCCAGCTGGCGACCGACAGCACGTTCAGGATCGCGCCGCCACCGTTTGCCGCGAGCACCGGCGCGAACGCCTGGCTGAGCCGCATCGGGCCGAAGAAGTTCGTCTCCAGCATCGCGCGGGCCGCGGCGACGCTGTCCCCGGTCAGGAAGCCGCCGGTGCCGGCAATGCCGGCGTTGTTGATCAGCAGCGTCAGGTCGGCGCAATCGCGCGCCGCCGCGGCGATCTCGTCCGGCCGCGTCACGTCCAGGCGCAGCGGCACGACGCCGGGCTCGGTGACGTGGGCCGGGTCGCGTGCGGCCGCGTACACCTTGCGCGCGCCGCGCGCCAGCGCCGCGCGCGCGAACGCGAGGCCCAGGCCGCGGTTGGCCCCGGTGATCAGGACGATGGCATTGTCGAGTTTCATGCTGGGCTCCGTGAGGTGAGAGAGGCGTCGAGGCAACGCCTCCGGGTGGGACTGAATATGACAATCATCATATTCGTGGTCGATCCGATCGGCCGAGCCATGACGCTGCCGACTCAGACCGCGTCGTGCGCGGCGATCAGCGACGCCCGCGCGGCCGCCAGCAGGGCCCGGCCCTTCGCATTGGCGCCGAGCGCCCGCGCCAGCTGCAGTGCGCCGACCAGCGTGCTGGCGATGACCAGCGCGTCTTCCGGTGCACGCGACGCGGGCAGGGCCTGCCGGACCCGCTCGACGAGCGCCTGCACGCGCCGCGCCGAGGCCGCCCGCAGCGCGGGCGACTGCCGGGGCATCTCGGACGCCAGCGCCGCCACCGGGCAGCCGGACTCGGTGCCCGACAGGTGGGCGTCCGAGAGATAGTTCTCGACCAGCGCCCGAAGCCCGCTCGAACCGCGCGCGATGCGCTTGTCGATTCCACTCGCCAGCGCGACAGCGCTGTCGTGCCCGGCGCGCGCCACGGCCTCGGCCAGCATCGCATCGCGCGACTCGAAGTGGGCGTAGAAGCCGCCGTGCGTCAGGCCGGCCTCCTTCATGACCTCGGCGACGCCGACCCCGTCGAAGCCGCGGCGCCGGACCGCGCGCGCCGCGACCTCGACGATGCGCTCGTGGGTCGCTTCCTTCTTGGTCGGCACGGTCTCCATGCTCAACAGCATACCACGCTTTATGATGGTCGTCATATTTATTCGACTCCCCTTCCTTCGGGGATCGCGCGCCGACCTACGGCCGCGGCCGGAACATGCGGAACGCCTGCGCCGCGTCGATCTCGAAATAGTCGGCCGGGCCGCCGCCGCGCAGGATCGGCCGGGCCGCCGCGGTGTCGTAGATGCCGTCCTTCAGCAGGCGCTTGTCGATGTGCACGGCGACGACCTCGCCCAGCGTCAGCCAGGTCGAGACCTTGGTGCCGTCCGCGCCCTGCAGCTGAATCACCTGCGTGACCCGGCACTCGAACGACACCGGGCTCTCGGCCACGCGCGGCACGGCAATCACGCGCGAGGCCACCGGCGTCAGGCCGGCGAGCGCGAACTCGTCGACCTCGGGCGGCACCATCGCACAGGTCTGGTTCATCTGCTCGGCCAGCGGCCGGGTCGCCAGGTTCCAGGCGAACTCGCCGGTCTGCTGCACGTTGCGCAAGGTGTCCTTGGCGCCGACACTCGCGAAGCCGATGATCGGCGGCGTGTAGTTGAAGCCGTTGAAGAAGCTGTAGGGCGCCAGGTTCAGCCGGCCCTGCGCGTCGCGCGAGGAGATCCAGCCGATCGGGCGCGGCCCGACGATCGCGTTGAAGGGGTCGTGCGGCAGGCCGTGGCCCAGGCGCGGTTCATAGAAGTGGATGTGCTCGCTCATGGTGAGCGCACTGTACGTGGCCCGCGCCTTTCCTGCATGGCAGACTCGCACCATGCCGGCTTCCCCTGCCCCCGCCCCGATGCGCGTGCTGTCCGTCATCCCGCCGATGACGCAGCTGAACACGCCCTACCCGTCGACCGCCTACCTGACCGGCTTCCTGCGCTCGCGCGGCTTCGACGCGGTGCAGGAAGACCTGGCGCTCGCGCTGGTGCTGACGCTGTTCTCGGCCGCCGGGCTGCGGCAGCTGCGCGCCGCCGTCGACGCGCTGCCGGCGCGCACGCCGCCGCTCCAGGCCTTCGTCGAACGCTTCGACCGCTACCTCGCGACGATCGCGCCGACGATCGCGTTCCTGCAGGGCCGCGATCCAACCGTCGCGCACCGCATCGCCGGCCGCGCCTTCCTGCCCGAAGGCGCGCGCTTCGAGTCGCTCGATGTCTACATCGACGCGGAAGGTGGCGACCCGCTCGCCTGGGCCTTCGGTGCGCTCGGCGTGCAGGACCGCGCGCGCCACCTCGCGACGCTGTACCTGAACGACATCGCCGACGTGCTGCGCGATGCGGTCGACCCGCGCTTCGAGTTCGTGCGCTACGCCGAGTCGCTGGCGCGCAGCCAGCCGACCTTCGAGCCGCTGGCCGCCGCGCTCGCGGCAGCGCCGAACCTGGTCGACCGCACGCTGATCGCCTTGACGCTGGACGCGGTGAAGCGCCACGCGCCGCGCGTCGTGCTGGTGTCGGTGCCGTTCCCCGGCTCGGTCTACGCGGCGTTCCGCATCGCGCAGGCGATCAAGGCGCACGATCCCGGCATCGTCACCGTGCTCGGTGGCGGCTTCGTCAACACCGAATTGCGCGAGCTGGCCGAGCCGCGCGTGTTCGATCACTTCGACTACGTCACACTCGATGCCGGCGAGCGCCCGCTGCTCGCGCTGCTCGATCACCTGCAGGGCAAGCGCTCGCGGCAGCGCCTCGTGCGCAGCTTCGTGCGCGATGCCGAGACGGGTGCGGTGCGCTACGTCAACCTCGTCGAGCCCGACATCGCGTTCGCCGAGATCGGCACGCCGACCTGGGACGGCCTGCCGCTGGACCGCTACCTGTCGCTGCTCGACATGCTCAACCCCATGCACCGCCTGTGGTCCGACGGGCGCTGGAACAAGCTGACCGTCGCGCAGGGCTGCTACTGGAAGAAGTGCAGCTTCTGCGACGTGAGCCTGGACTACATCGCGCGTTACGAGACCGCCTCGGCAACGCTGCTGGTCGACCGCATCGAGCAGATCGTCGCCGAGACCGGCCAGACCGGCTTCCACTTCGTCGACGAGGCCGCACCGCCGAAGGCCCTGCGCGCGCTCGCCGCCGAGCTGCTGCGGCGCAAGCTCGCGATCTCGTGGTGGGGCAACATCCGCTTCGAGAAATCGTTCAGCCCCGAGCTGTGCGAGCAGCTCGCCGCGAGCGGCTGCATCGCGATCTCGGGTGGCCTCGAGGTCGCCTCCGACCGGCTGCTCACGCTGATGAGGAAGGGCGTCTCGGTCGAGCAGGTCGCGCGCGTGACGAAGGCGTTCTCGGACGCCGGCATCCTCGTCCACGCCTACCTGATGTACGGCTTCCCGACGCAGACCGTGCAGGACACGGTCGACGCGCTCGAGTACGTGCGCCAGCTGTTCGAGGCCGGGTGCATCCAGTCGGGCTTCTTCCACCGCTTCGCCTGCACGGTGCATTCGCCGGTCGGTCAGCACCCGGCGGACTACGGCGTGACACTGCAGCCGCTGCCGCCGGTTCCACCCAACCGCGCGTTCGCGAAGAACGACATCGGCTTCAATGACCCGACCGGCACCGACCACGACACGCTCGGCCTGGCGTTGAAGAAGGCCTTGTACAACTACATGCACGGCATCGGGCTCGAACAAGACGTGCGCAGCTGGTTCGCCGCGCCGGTGCCGAAGACCAAGGTGCCGCGGCACCGGATCGCGCGCGCCCTGGCGCTCGCGACCGCGTAGCGCGGCGCCGCGGCGGCGCTGGACAGCGCCGGCCGCATCGACTACGTTCAGGTCTGGCGGCGGCGCGCGCGCGCCGCGCCGGCTCTGCGAAGGAGACGCCCATGCAAGTCCAGCCCTACCTGTTCTTCGACGGCCGCTGCGAAGAGGCCGGCGCGTTCTACCAGAAGGCCGTCGGCGCCGAGGTGACGATGATGATGCGCTACAGCGACAGCCCCGAGCCGCACCCGCCCGGCAGGGTGCCGCCGGGCTACGAGAGCAAGGTGATGCACATGAGCCTGCAGATCGGCGCGACGAGCGTGATGGCGGCCGACGACTGCACCGGCCATCCGACATTCCAGGGCTTCTCGCTGTCGCTGACCGCCAAGGACGAGGCCGAGGCCGAGCGGCTGTTCGGCGCGCTCGCCGACGGCGGCCAGGTCCACATGCCGCTGACCAAGACCTTCTTCGCGCCGAAGTTCGGCATGCTCGCCGACCGCTTCGGCGTCGGCTGGATGGTCCTCGTCGGGGCCTGAGCGCGGACCATGGCAGCGTTCGGGCGCCGACGCGGGAGGAACGCGCTGCTCAAGGCCGTCGCCGTCATCGTCGTCGTGGCGATCGCCGGCGTGCTGATCGTCGCGGCGACCCGGCCCGACACCTTCAGCGTGCAGCGCTCGGCCACAATCGAGGCGCCGCCCGAGAGGGTCTTCGCGGTGCTGAACGACTTCCACCGCTGGACCGAATGGTCGCCATGGGAGAAGCTCGACCCGGCCATGCGGCGCACGCTCGGCGGCGCCGCCAGCGGCACGGGCGCGACCTATGCCTGGGAAGGCAACAGCAAGGCCGGCGCCGGCCGCATGGAGATCATCGAATCGGTGCCCGGGCGCAAGGTCGGCATCCAGCTCGATTTCATCAAGCCTTTCGAGGGCCACAACATCGCCGAGTTCACGCTCACGCCGCAGGGCGATGCGACGCGGGTCGACTGGCGGATGCACGGCCCGGCGCCGTTCGTCTCGAAGCTGATGCAGGTGTTCGTCAGCATGGACGCGATGATCGGCAAGGACTTCGAGGAAGGCCTGGCGAAGCTGAAGGCCGTCGCCGAACGCTGACGTCGGCGAGCGTTCAGTCGATCGGCCAGGGCATCGTCTTCGGCAAGGTCATCGGCTCGCCCGCGGGGTGCGCCGGCAGCTCGGCCGCGCGTGCGTCGACCGAGCGCCACCAGGGCCGGGCATTCTCGACGCGCGCCGGTTCGACCGGCTCGCCGAGCCGCGGCATCGCCAGCGGCACGCCCTGCTTCGGCGCCAGCCTCAGCAAGGTCTCGGCCGGCTCGTCCCAGTCGTGCACCGCAAGTGCGAACGTGCCCCAGTGCACCGGCAGCAGCACGCCGCCGCCGAGCAGCGCGTGCGCCTGCAGCGCGTTCTCGGGGCCGAGGTGGATGTCGCCCCACGAGGGGTGGAAGGCACCCACTTCCAGCATCACCAGGTCGAACGGGCCGAGGCGCTCGCGGATCGTCGCGTACTCGGTCGTCAGGCCGGTGTCGCCGCTGAAGAACACCGAATGCTTCGCAGTGCGGATCGCGAGCGACGACCACAGCGTCGCGTTGCGGTCCTTCAGCCCGCGGCCGGAGAAGTGCTGCGAGGGCGCGGCGGTGATCGTCAGCTCGCTGCCCGGCAGCGTGTGCGACTCCCACCAGTCGAGCTCGGTGATGCGCGCCGGCGCGACGCCGAAGGCCTCGAGGTGCGCGCCGACGCCGAGCGAGGTGACGAAGGGCACGTCCGTGCGCGCGAGCTCGCGGATCGTCGGGAGTCGAGGTGGTCGTAGTGGTCGTGCGAGACCAGCACCAGGTCGATCGGCGGCAGCGCGCGCAGCGCCACCGGCACCGGCTGGAAGCGCTTCGGCCCGGCGATGCGCGATGGCGAGGCGCGCGGCCCCCAGACCGGGTCGGTCAGCACGCGCAGCCTGTCGATCTCGATCAGCACCGTCGAGTGGCCGAGCCAGGTCGCGCGCAGGCCCGTATCGGGCGGCCTCAGCCAGGCCTCGCGCGGGTCGAGTGCCGGCAGCGGCGTGCGCGGCACGCGGCGCGGGCTGCCACACAGGAACTCGCTCAGCGTCGGCCGCGGCGCGCCCAGGTCGCGCAGGCCGGGCGGGATCGGGTGGGCGTTGCGGAAGCCCTCGCCGGCCCAGCGCATCGAGGCCTGCATGCGCTCCAGGCGTGCTCCATCGGACCGTTTGCCGAGTGATTTCATGGGCCGGCGCCTTCAGCTTCAATTTGCCAAGCCCGCACCATACGCCGATCCACTGCGCCGCCGCCGTGGCAAGATGGCCGCATGAGCGAAGACTACGGCATGGAGTCCCCCGGCGCGCACCGCCACACACAGCATCAGGCGCCGGCGCGCTACCTGATCGTGATCGACGCCGGCGGCAGCATGGTGGCCCGCCTGTTCCTCGCGACGCGCGAGCCGGTGGCCGAGTTCGACGCCAGCTCCGAAGAGGTCGCGGTGATGCTGAAGGGCCTGACCCCCGCCCAGGGCGCCAGCGGCGCCGAGTGGGACCGCGCGCTCGAGGGCCACAGCGCCAGCGAACGCCGCGGCGCCGAGGTCTACACGCTCGACGTGTAGCCCGCCCGGCGCGGACTCCTCAGACCCGCTCGACGACCAGCGCGATGCCCTGGCCGACGCCGATGCACATCGTGCACAGCGCATAGCGACCGTTGATGCGGTGCAGCTGGTTGATGGCCGTCGTCACCAGCCGCGCGCCGCTCGCGCCGAGCGGGTGGCCGAGCGCGATCGCGCCGCCGTTCGGGTTCACGCGGGCATCGTCATCGGCCACGCCGAGATCGCGCAGCACCGCCAGCCCCTGCGCGGCGAAGGCCTCGTTGAGTTCGATCACGTCCATCTGCGCGAGCGCGAGGCCGGTGAGTTCGAGCACCTTGCGCGTCGCCGGCGCCGGGCCGAAGCCCATGATGCGCGGCGCCACGCCCGCGGTGGCCATGCCGACGACGCGCGCCTTCGGCGTCAGGCCGTGCTTCGCGGCCGCCGCTTCGCTCGCGATCAGCAGCGCGCAGGAGCCGTCATTGACGCCGGAGGCATTGCCGGCCGTCACGCTGCCGTCGGGCCTGACGACGCCCTTCAGTTTCGCGAGCGCTTCGAGCGAGGTCTCGCGCGGGTGCTCGTCCTGGGTCACGCTGACCGGGTCGCCCTTCTTCTGCGGCACGCTCACCGGCGTGATCTCGGCGTCGAAGTAGCCGCTCTTCTGCGCGGCCACCGCCTTGAGCTGCGAGGCCAGCGCCATGCGGTCCTGCGCCTCGCGCTCGATCTTGAAATCCGTCGCGACGTTCTCGGCGGTCTCGGGCATCGAGTCGACGCCGTACTGCTGGCGCATGACCCGGTTGACGAATCTCCAGCCGATCGTCGTGTCGTAGACCGCGTTGGCGCGGCTGAAGGCGCTCTCGGCCTTGGGCATCACGAACGGCGCGCGGCTCATGCTCTCGACGCCGCCGGCGATCATCAGCTGGGCCTCGCCGGCCTTGATCGCGCGCGCCGCGGTGCCGACCGCGTCCATGCCCGAGCCGCACAGGCGGTTCATCGTCGTGCCGCCGACCTCGATCGGCAAGCCTGCCAGCAAGGCCGCCATGCGCGCGACGTTGCGGTTGTCCTCGCCGGCCTGGTTGGCGCAGCCGTAGATCACGTCGGCCACCGCGCCCCAGTCGACCCCGGGGTTGCGCGCCATCAGCGCGCGGATCGGAATCGCCGCGAGGTCGTCGGTGCGCACCGAACTGAGCGCGCCGCCGTAGCGGCCGAAGGGCGTGCGGATCGCGTCGCAGATGAAGGCTTGGGTGCTCATGGGAAGTCTCCTGGATTCGGTGCGCTTCAGGCGGTGTGCAGCGGCACGCCGCTGAGCCGCTGCAGTTCGTCGAAGGACAGGCCGTCGACGATCTCGACGACCTTCAGGCCCTGCGGCGTCACGTCGATCACCGCGAGGTCGGTGTAGATGCGGCTGACGCAGCCGATGCCGGTCAGCGGGTAGCTGCACTGCGCGACGATCTTGCTC
>JAYSLR010000525.1:0-3030 GCA_043725365.1 Rhizobacter sp.
GAATTTCGGCAAAGACTGCAATTATAGCCCGATTGCAGGCCGCGCCAAGCACCGGACCTATTGCTCCAGGAAGCGCTGCGCGTCCAGTGCCGCCATGCAGCCGGTGCCGGCGCTGGTGATGGCCTGGCGGTAGACGTGATCCTGCACGTCGCCGGCCGCGAAAACGCCGGGAACGCTGGTCATCGTCGCCATCCCGGCCAGCCCGCTCTTCGAGATGATGTAGCCGTCCTTCATCTCGAGCTGGCCCTTGAAGATCGCGGTGTTCGGCTCGTGGCCGATCGCGATGAAGCAACCGGTCAGCTTGAGCTCGGAACTGGCGCCCCCCTGGGTGCTCTTCAGTCGCACGCCGGTCACGCCGGACGCGTCGCCCAGCACCTCGTCCAGCGTGTTCCAGAGGTGCAACTGCATCTTGCCCTCGGCGACCTTGGCGTGGAGCTTGTCCACCATGATCGGCTCGGCGCGGAACTTGTCGCGACGGTGGATCAGGTGCACCTTGCTGGCGATGTTCGACAGGTACAGCGCCTCCTCGACCGCGGTGTTGCCGCCGCCGACGACGCAGACCTCCTGGCCGCGGTAGAAGAAGCCGTCGCAGGTGGCGCAACCGCTCACGCCACGGCCCATGAAGGCCTCTTCCGAGGGCAGGCCGATGTACTTGGCCGACGCCCCGGTGGCGATGATCAGCGCATCGCAGGTGTAGGCGCCGGAGTCGCCGGTCAGCCGGAACGGCCGCTGGGTCAGATCGACCGCGTTGATGTGGTCGAACACGATCTGCGTGTTGAAGCGCTCGGCATGCTTCTGGAAGCGCTGCATCAGGTCCGGGCCCATCACGCCGTCGACATCGGCCGGCCAGTTGTCGACGTCGGTCGTGGTCATCAGCTGGCCGCCTTGTGCGATGCCGGTGATCAACATCGGCTTCAGGTTGGCGCGCGCGGCGTAGACCGCGGCGGTGTAGCCGGCGGGGCCCGATCCGAGGATCAGGACGCGGGCATGCTGGGTGGGTGTGCTCATGGGGCGGGCCGGTGGTCGAAACAGAGGTGACAGGCGCGCAGCCGCGCCCTGATGCGCAAGTCTGACATGGGGTTCGATCGGGCTGGCGCGCAGGCCTTTAATGGTGACAATAGCGAAATTGTAGGCAGCGTGAGAATTTGGCAAGAAGGCTGCCGCAGTGGCGGGACCGGCGCGAGCCAGCTGGCGCGGAACTCGCAGGCCCATGGCAGGGCTTCGTTAGAAACAGAAAGAAGGGCAAACCGCATGGCAATGCTTTCCAACCTCGATCTGATCCGGCGCGTGCCGCTGTTTTCACTGCTGACCAACGACCAGGCGCAGGGCATCGCCGACAGTGTCGTCAAGCGCCGCTTCCGGCGCGGCGAGATCGTGGTGGAGCATGGCAAGAAGTCGAATGCCCTGTTCATCCTGCTGACCGGCCGGGCCCGCGTGCTGACCGCCGACCAGCGCGGGCGCGAGGTCATCCTCGCCGTGCTTCAGCCGGGCGACTATGTCGGCGAGATGAGCCTGATCGACAACGAACCGCATTCGGCCACCGTGCGTGCCGAGGTCCAGACCGACATGCTGATCCTGGGCCGCGCCGAGTTCGCGCGCTGTCTGCCCGAGAACTCGAGCCTGTCGTACGCGATCATGCGCGGCCTGGTGCACCGCTTGCGTGCCGCCGACCGGCAGATCGAATCCCTCGCGCTGCTCGACGTCTACGGCCGTGTCGCGCGCACCCTGCTCGACATGTGCGAGATGGAAGGCGAGGTCAAGCTGATCCGCAACAAGGTCTCGCGCCAGGACCTGGCCAAGGTCGTCGGCGCGTCGCGCGAGATGGTCAGCCGCGTCATGAAGGACCTCGAGGAGCGCGGCATGATCCAGACCCAGGAGAACGGGTCGGTCATCATCAAGGAACAACTCACGGCCTGATCGTGCCGGGCGCGAAAGCGCCGCGGCGATCGGCCACAATCCGCCGATGACGTTTCCTCTCGGCTCGCTCCGCTCCGACGGCGGTGCTCCCACCAGCTTGGTTCCCGGCAGCGCGGCGTTCGGCCGCGACGCTACCCGCCGTGCCGCGGCGCCGCACGATCCGGCCGGCTGGCGCGCCCAGCTCACGCTGCTGGTCGGCGCTGTGCTGTGGCTCTTGGCGGTGCTGGCGCTGGCCACGCACAACCCGGCCGACGCAGCGTTCTCGACCTCCGGCACCGCCGCCGTCACCTTGAACAAGGCCGGCGCGCTCGGAGCCTGGTTCTCGGACCTCGCTTACTTCCTGTTCGGCTATTCGGTGTGGTGGGCGGTGGCGGTCTCGCTGCGGGCCTGGCTCGGTGCGCTCGCGGGCGCGCTGCGCACCGACCGGACGGCGCCGCCGACGGCGGCGGCGAGCTTCGCGCCGCGGCCGGTGTGGCTGTTCTGGGTCGGGCTGGCGCTGCTGCTCGCCGCCAGCTCGTCGCTCGAGTGGACCCGTCTGTACCAATGGGAAGGCCAGGTCGCGGGCGGCCACGCCGGCGGTGCGATCGGCTACACGCTGGGCAGCGCGAGTCAGCGGCTGGTCGGCTTCGCCGGCTCCGGCGTGCTGTGGATCGCGGCGTTGGTGGCCGGCGTCGCGCTGGCGTTGCGCTTCTCCTGGTTGCGTCTGGCCGAGGCGATCGGCGCCTGGGCCGAGTCGTTGCGCGAGCAGCGCGCGTTGCGCACCGAGCGCGCCGAGGACGCCCGCGTCGGCGAGCGAGCGCTGCGCGAGCGCGAGGCGCTCAACGTGGTCGAGCACCAGCTCCACGAAGACCACCTGCCGATCGTGATCGAGGCGCCGGTGATCGAGGTGCCGAAGAGCGAGCGCGTCGTCAAGGAGCGCCAGAAGCCGCTGTTCACCGAGCTTGCCGACACCAAGCTGCCGCAGGTCGACCTGCTCGACGCGTCGCCGGGCCGCACCGAGACGGTCTCACCCGAGACGCTGGAGATGACCTCGCGGCTGATCGAGAAGAAGCTGAAGGATTTCGGCGTCGAGGTGCGCGTGGTCGCGGCCTCGCCGGGCCCGGTGATCACGCG
>JAYSLR010000526.1:0-2396 GCA_043725365.1 Rhizobacter sp.
GCAATGCATGCTGCTTCACCCCGAGCGGTTCACGGCGCTGGTGGCGATGAGCGTGCCCTTCGGCGGGCGCGGCCCGATGTCGCTGGTCGACATGCTGAAGAAGGCGCACAGCGACGACTTCTTCTACATCCTGTACTTCCAGGAGCCGGGCGTGGCCGAGGCGGAGTTCGATGCCGACCCGCACGCCATCCTGAGCCGCCTGTACCTGTCGCCGGATTCGCCGCGCGAAGCGCCTCTGGTCACCGACCCGAAGCGCGCCGCCGGCGGCTGGATCCCGCGCCTCGGCGCGGCCAAGGCCCTGCCCGACTGGCTCAGCGCCGAGGACCTCGACTACTACGTCGGCGAGTTCAAGGAGGCGGGCTTTCGCGGCGGCATCAACTACTACCGCAACTTCCACCGCAACTGGGAAACGACGCCGCAGCTCGCGGGCACCCAGGTTCGACAGCCGGTCCTCTTCATCGCCGGATCGAAGGACGTCGTCATTCGCGGCGCGACGGCCGAGCACCTCACGGCGATGATGAAGCCGGTCGTGCCAAACCTGCGCGGCTTGACGCTCATTCCCGGCGTCGGCCACTGGGTGCAGCAGGAAAGTCCTGCAGAGACCAACGCGGCGATCCTCGACTTCCTCGACCATTTGCCCACGGCGTAACCAGCGGAGAGGATCGGTCATGAACACACTGCGCGATCGACTCTCGCCGGGCGCCGTGCTGCCCGCCGATCATGGCTCGGCCACCCTGATCGGCCGGGCATGGGTGCCGCAGCGCGGCGGCCCGGTGCCGGTGCTGGTGCGGGAAGACGGCTTGCACGACCTGTCCGCCGTGGCGCGCACCGTGAGCGAATTGTTGGAGCTGGCATGGCCTCGGGCGGTGATCGCCGCCGCGGCGGATCTGCCGCGCATCGCGGGTCTTGCCGATGCCCTGGCGAACTGCGATCCGCTCACGCGCGACACGACCCAACCCTGGCTGCTGGCGCCCTGCGACCTGCAGGCGCTCAAGGCCGCCGGCGTGACCTTCGTGGCCAGCATGCTCGAGCGCGTCATCGAGGAGCAGACGCGCGGCGACGCCTCGCGCGCCGAGGCCGCGCGCAAGGCCGTCGTCGCGGTGATCGGCGACAACCTGTCCAGCGTGCGCCCGGGCTCGCCCGAAGCGGCCCGCCTCAAGGAGGTGCTGGTGGCGCAGGGCATGTGGTCGCAGTACCTCGAGGTCGGCATCGGGCCCGACGCCGAGATCTTCACCAAGTCGCAGCCGATGTCGGCGGTCGGCGTCGGCGTCGAGGTCGGCATCCATCGCGGCTCGCAGTGGAACAACCCCGAGCCCGAGATCGTGCTGGCGAGCAACAGTCGCGGCGAGGTCGTCGGTGCGGCACTGGGCAACGACGTCAACCTGCGCGACTTCGAGGGCCGCAGCGCGCTTCTGCTCGGCAAGGCCAAGGACAACAACGCCTCCTGCGCCATCGGCCCGTTCATCCGCTTGTTCGACGATCGCTTCGGCATCGACGACGTGCGTAGCTGCGACGTGATGCTGCGCGTCGACGGGCTCGACGGATTCGAGCTCAGCGGATCGAGCTCGATGTCGAAGATCAGCCGCGACCCGCTCGACCTGGCCGCGCAGGCGATCGGCGCGAACCACCGCTATCCCGACGGGCTGATGCTGTTCATGGGCACCATGTTCGCGCCGACCAAGGACCGCTACGGGCCCGGCCAGGGTTTCACGCATGCGGTGGGCGATGTGGTCACCGTACACACGCCGCGCCTGGGCGCGCTGGTCAATCGCGTCAACCATTGCGACAAGACCGAGCCGTGGACGTTCGGTGTCGGCGCGCTCATCGCGCATCTGACGCGATAGTCAGGCCTGCATCCGTCGCTGGACCGAACCTCAATCCTCGAATCGCCCCAGTCTCACCGCCGTCCCACCCGGCTTGAGGTTGCGCGTCCCCGGCATCACCAGCACTGCATCGTCGTAGGGCGTGGTCCAGACGTGATCGCCGTCCTGCGCGATCGGCGTACCGGCTTTCGGAATCACCGAGAGCCCGACCGTCGGTACGAGAAAACGGAAGTCGGCGCTCTTGGCCACCACCGGCTCGGTCACGCGCACCAGGCGTTGAACCGGCGGCAGCGGCAGCCGCGTATTCGCGGCCACCCAGGCTGCATCGGCGGCACCGGTGAGGCCGAGGAAGCGAACGAGCGCGTCGATGGCGACGTCGGCGGCGGCGCGCTCCCAATGCTGGCCGCACTCGATCAGCAGGGCGCGCTTCGGGCTCGCGGGATCGCCGAAGCCGCCGCGGTCGACCATGCGCTTGCCGGCCGGGTGGCCGGTGTCGACAAGCAGGTCGCCGGGTACGCCGAGATCGCGCGCATAGGCCACGTTCTTCTCAACGGTGCCGCACACCATCAGTGG
>JAYSLR010000527.1:0-7715 GCA_043725365.1 Rhizobacter sp.
GCGCCCTCCTTCGGGCCGAGCTCGATGTAGCCGCGGACCTTGGCCAGATGGGCCGGGCTGATCATCGGGCCGACGATGGTGTGGCCGTCCATCGGGTCGCCGACCGCGATGCGGCTCGCGCGCTCGGCGAAGCGCTGCGCGAAGGCGGCGTAGATCGACTTCTGCACCAGGATGCGCGACCCGGCGGTGCAGCGTTCGCCGTTGTTCGAGAAGATCATGAAGACGGCGGCATCGAGCGCGCGCTCCAGGTCGGCGTCGTCGAAGATCACGAACGGGCTCTTGCCGCCGAGCTCCATGCTGAACTTCTTCAGCCCGGCGTGGCGCACGATGCGCTGGCCGGTGGCGGTCGACCCGGTGAACGAGATCGCGCGCACGTCGGGGTGGCCGCACAGCGGCTCGCCGGTCTCGCTGCCGTAGCCGTGCACGATGTTGAGCACGCCGGCGGGCAGGCCGGCCTCGGTGGCCAGTTCGCCGAAGCGCGAGATGCTCAGTGGCGACAGCTCGCTCATCTTCAGCACCGCGGTGTTGCCGAAGGCCAGGCAGGGCGCGATCTTCCAGGTGCCGGTCATGAACGGCACGTTCCACGGCGAGATCAGCGCACACACGCCGACCGGGTGGTACAGCGTGTAGTTCAGGTGCGTGGGCGTCGGGTAGGTGTGGCCGTCGACGCGCGTGCACATCTCGGCGAAGTAGTAGAAGTTGTCGGCCGCGCGCGGTACCAGATTCTTGCGGGTCTGGGCGATCGCCTGGCCGGTGTCGCGCGTCTCGAGCTCGGAGAGCTCGGGCACGTGCGCGGCGATCAGGTCGCCGAGCCGGACCATCGTCTTCGCGCGCTCGGCGGCGGGCAGCGCCGCCCATTTCGGGAAGGCCGCCTTCGCCGCCGCGACCGCGGCGTTGACCTCGTCGGCGCCGCCGCGGGCGACTTCGGCGAGCACCTGCTGCGTCGCCGGGTCGGTGGTCTCGAAGTACGCGCGGCTCTCGACGGAGCGGCCGCCGATCAGGTGCTGGATTCGCATGGCCGGGCTCGCCTTTCTCTATCTGCCGAAGACATCGTCGGCGACGATCGTGTTGACGAGGCGGCCGATGCCGTCGATCTCGGTGACCACCTCGTCGCCGGGGTTCACGTTGACCACGCCCTCGGGCGTTCCGGTCAGGATCACGTCGCCGGGCGACAGCGTCATGAAGCCGCTCAGGTACTCGATCAGCGCGGGCACGTCGTTGATCAGGTCGCGGGTGTTGCCGGTCTGGGTGATGCGCCCGTTGACGAGCGTTCGCAGTGCCAGCGCATGCGGATCGGGCACGTCGGCGGCGGGCACGAACCATGGGCCCAGCACGGTGCAGCCGTCGCGGTTCTTGACGCGCAGGTTCGGGCGGTACCAGTTCTCCAGGTAGTCGCGGATCGCGTAGTCGTTGGCGACGGTGTAGCCGGCGACATGGCGCATCGCGTCGTCGCGCCGGACCTTCGTCGCGGTCGCGCCGATCACGACCGCCAGCTCGCACTCGTAGTGCATGAACGTGGCGTCGCGCGGCCGGCGCGTGAATGCGCGGTGGCCGATCAGCGTGTTCGGCGCCTTCAGGAACGCCAGCGGCTCGTCCTTGGACCCGATGGTCAGTTCCTTCGCGAGCTCTCTTGCATGGTCGGCGTAGTTGATGCCGAGCGCGATGACGGTGCCGACCTCGAACGGCGGCAGCCACACGACCTGCGATTCGGCCAGCACGCGTCCGTCGGCCAGCCGCACGCCGCCGTCATGCTCGGCCGCCGCATGGATGGCGCCGCCGTAGGCGACCCGGGCGCTGCGATTCACGCGAAACCGCCTTCCGCCACCAGCGAATTCTCGAGCCGGCCCAGCCCGGCGATCGCGATGCCGACGCGCTGACCGGCGCGCGCCCGCGGCGCCGCGGCGGCGACGCCGACCGACAGGATGTCGCCGGGCGAAAGCGTCATGAAGTCGCTGACCTCGGCCAGCAGCTGCGCCGCCGAACGGATCAACCCGGCGGTGCTCGAACGCTGCACCGTCCGGCCGTCGATGGCGACCTCGATGCCCAGCGCGTCGGGCGAACCCACGGCCGCGCGCGGCACGAACGGACCGATCGGGCAGAAGGTGTCGCGCGCCTTGAAGCGCAGCGACGGCCGGTAGTACGAGGCGTGCGGAACGCTCACGTCGTTGACGATGACGTAGCCGCTCACGTGCGCGAGGGCATCGGCCACGCCGACTCGGCACGCCGTGCGGCCGATCACCAGGCCGAGCGTGGCGCCGATCTCGAGGTCGGCGACCCCTTCGGGCACGACCACCGCGTCGCCGGGCCCGATCCAGGTGTTGCGCGGCTTGATGTACAGGATCGGCGCCCTCGGCGGCGCCTTGTACGGCGCCTCGTGCACGGCGCCGCCGAGCGCCGCGAGCGCATCGCGATGGTTGAGCAGCGTGCCGTAGACGGTGCCCCGGCACGGGGGGTGGTGCATCTGGTTCACTCCGGTGGAGAGGTCGGCGGCTTTTACTAATATGTGTGTAATATCCTCATTGATGCCCGCGCAAGTCAATCGCCCGCGGCGCCTGTCTTCTCGGTGTTTTCCCGGACCGCCCCGTTGCGGCGCGGCGCCGCGTGTGCGGTCGCCCGGTGATTACACTTCGATGTGAGCAAACCGCCCGCCGCCATGACCGCTGCCTTGCGCCATCGCAACCTGCCGCACCTGCTGCTTCGATCGCGCGAGACGCTGATGGCGTATTTCAGGCCGCTGCTGAACGAGTTCGGCCTGACCGAGCAGCAATGGCGCATCCTGCGCGAGATCGTCGATCGGGGCCCGCTGGAGCCGCGCCAGCTGTGCGAGGCCTGCTCGATCTCGAGCCCGAGCATCGTCGGCATGCTGGTGCGCCTGGAAGAGACCGGCCTCGTCAGGCGCGCGCGCATGGCGCACGACCAGCGCCGTGTTCTCGTCTCGTTGACGCCGAAGGCCCGCCTCGTCGCGAAGCGGCTGATCCCGCGGATCGAGCAACGCTACGAGGCGCTCGAGGCCTCGCTCGGGCTGCGCGTCATGCAGGACATGTACGACGCGATCGATGCGCTGCTGGCGAAGACCGCCGCCGCCGAGGTCGCGACGCCGACTTCGGCCTGACGCGCGGCCCGCTCGGCGCAGGACGCGGCTGCTAGACTCGCGGGCGCTCCGTACCACCAACGCAATGGACTACCCCGGCAACCTCTTCGTCGTCGCCGCGCCCAGCGGGGCCGGCAAGTCGAGCCTCGTCAGTTCGCTGATGCAGGTCGACTCGCACCTGGTGGTGGCGGTGTCGCACACCACGCGCGCGCCGCGCGGCCAGGAGCAGCAGGGGCGCGAGTACCACTTCACCGACGAGGCGACCTTCCGCGCGATGGTGGCGCGCGAGGAGTTCGTCGAGTGGGCCGAGGTCCACGGGCACCTGTACGGCACCTCGCGCGCGGCGATCGAGTCGCACATCACCGGCGGGCAGGACGTGGTGCTCGAGATCGACTGGCAGGGGGCACTGCAGATCAAGCAGAAGTTCCCGAACGCGGTGCTGATCTTCATCCTGCCGCCGAGCTGGGAGGAACTGCAGCAGCGCCTGAACCGGCGCGGCGAGGACCGCCCCGAGGTCATCGCCACGCGCATGGCGAACGCCCGGCGGGAGGTCTCGCAGGCCCGCCACTTCGACTTCGTTATAATCAACGCCTTGTTTGAAACGGCGCTCTTCGATCTGAAGGCGATCGTTCATTCGCAGCGGCTCAAGTACGCTGCACTCCAGAGAAGCAAGCCTGCTGTCTTTGCCGCGCTCGATCTGAGCTGAAGCCGACCCGAAAGAAATCATGGCCCGCATCACCGTCGAAGACTGTCTCGTCAAGATCCCGAACCGCTTCCAGCTCGTGCTGGCCGCGACCTACCGCGCGCGCATGCTGAGCCAGGGTCACGCGCCGAAGATCGAGACCAAGAACAAGCCCGGCGTGACCGCGCTGCGCGAGATCGCCGCCGGCGAGATCGGCATCGAGATGTTGCGCAAGGTGCCGGTCTGACGCCTCGCTGACCCGGGCCCGCGCCGCGCCGACGCGGCCGCCCCACGCCGGGAACCCCCCGGCCCAGCGATCACGCTCATTCCACGTTAAATTCGGGCTATGAGCGCCCGCGCCCCCAACGCCCTGCGAGAACCGGCCCCCGCTGCCGTCGCGGGCAAGCGCGCGTTGCCCAAACCGCCGCCCGCCACGGCCGAGGCCACCGCCGCCTCGTTCGCGGCGCTGACGCACAAGCTCGACTACCTCGAAGCCGCCGACATCAAGAAGGTCCGCGAGGCCTACCGCTTCGCCGACGAGGCCCACCTCGGCCAGTTCCGCGCCAGCGGCGAGCCCTACATCACGCACCCGATCGCGGTGGCCGGCCTGTGTGCCGAGTGGAAGCTCGACGCCCAGGCCATCATGGCCGCGCTGATGCACGACGCGATGGAAGACTGCGGCGTCACCAAGATCGAGCTGATCGAGAAGTTCGGCGCACCGGTGGCCGACCTCGTCGACGGCCTGACCAAGCTCGACAAGCTGCAGTTCTCCACGCGCGAGGAGTCGCAGGCCGAGTCGTTCCGCAAGATGCTGCTGGCGATGGCGCGCGACGTGCGCGTGATCCTGATCAAGCTCGCCGACCGGCTGCACAACATGCGCACGATGGAGGCGATGACGCCGGCCAAGCGCACCCGCATCGCCGCCGAGACGCTGGAGATCTACGCGCCGATCGCGCACCGGCTGGGTCTGAACCAGACCTACCGCGAACTGCAGGAACTGTCGTTCCAGCACCAGCAGCCGTGGCGCCAGGCGGCGCTGTCGAAGGCGGTCCAGAAGGCGCGCGGCTACCGGCGCGACATCGTCGAGCGCATCCAGCACGACGTCGAACGCGCGTTCGCGCAGGCCAAGCTGCCGATGCAGGTGTTCGGCCGCGAGAAGACGCTGTTCTCGATCTACAAGAAGATGCGCGAGAAGCACCTGACCTTCGCGCAGGTCAACGACATCTTCGGCTTCCGCATCGTCGTGGCCACGCTCGGCGAGTGCTACATGGCGCTGGGCGTGCTGCACCAGCTGTTCAAGCCGCTGCCGGGGCGCTTCAAGGACTACATCGCGATCCCGAAGGCGAACGGCTACCAGTCGCTGCACACCACGCTGGTGAGCCCGCTGGGTACCGCGGTCGAGTTCCAGATCCGCACCGAGCAGATGCACGCGGTCGCCGAGAAGGGCATCGCCGCTCACTGGCTCTACAAGAGCGGCGGCGCGCAGGTCCAGGAGGCGCAGCGCCTGGGCGCGATGTGGCTGCAATCGCTGATCGACATCCAGGACGAGACCCACGACGCGAACGAGTTCCTCGAGCACGTCAAGATCGACCTGTTCCCCGACGCGGTCTACGTGTTCACGCCGATGAGCAAGATCCTCGCGCTGCCGCGCGGCGCGACGCCGGTCGACTTCGCGTACGCGATCCACACCGATGTGGGCGACCACACGGTGGCCGCCAAGGTCAACGGCGAGCCGGTCGCACTGCGCACCGAGCTGCGCAGCGGCGACGTGGTCGAGATCATCGGCACACCCGGCGCGCGCCCGAACCCGGCGTGGCTGAACTTCGTGCGCACCGGCCGCGCGCGCTCGAAGATTCGCCACTACCTGAAGAACATGGAGCAGGAGGAGTCGCAGGACCTGGGCGAGAAGATGCTCGCGCAGGCGATGCGCGCCGAGGGCCTGTACCTGCCGGGCGACGAGCCCGCCGACGCCGCGCTGTGGCAACAGCTCACGCGCTGGAGCGGCAACAAGAGCCGCGAGGACCTGTTCACCGACATCGGCCTGGGCCGCAAGATCGCCACGATCGTCGCCAAGCGCCTGACGCGGCTGATGGCCGAGCGCGGCAGCAAGCCCGATGCGCTGACCCTGACGATGGGCCGCTACGCGGCCGACGACGACGCCCCGGCGCAAGGGCTGGTGCTGATCGATGGCAGCGAGGGCGCGTCGGTGCAGATGGCGCCGTGCTGCCGGCCGATCCCGGGCGACGCGATCGTCGGCTACCTCGGGCGCGGCGAAGGGCTGGTCGTGCACACGGTCGAATGCAGCGTCGGCAAGCGCCTGTTCGAACGCGACAGCGAACACTGGATGGGCGTGGACTGGGCCGAGCAGCAGACGCGCCCGTTCGAGACCGCCGTGACGCTGCTGGTCAGCAACGGCAAGGGCGTGCTCGCGCAGGTGGCTCAGGCGGTGAGCGAGGCCGAGGCCGACATCACCCACATCGAGATGGGCAACGAGCCCGCGGCCGAGACCACCGAGCTGCAGTTGCTGCTCAGCGTGCGCGACCGTCTGCACCTGGCCGACGTGATGCGCACGCTGAAGCGCTCGCCGGCGGTGCTGCGCGTCGCGCGCGTCAAACCCTAGCGCGACTGCGTTGGTGGCGCCGGGTAGCGCACCTCGATCACCTCGATCTGTTCCAGCCCGCCGGGCGTCATCAGCTGCAGCTCGTCGCCGACGCGGGCCTTCAGCAGCGCACGCGCGACCGGCGAGACCCAGCTGATCTCGCCGTGCAGGTTGTCGACCTCGTCGATGCCCTTGATCGTGACGGTGCGCCGTTCGTCGCGCTGGTTCACGTAGGTCACGGTCGCGCCGAAGAACACCTGGTCGCCGCCGAAATGCAGCGACGGGTCGGCAACCTCGGCGATGTCCAGCCGCTTGGTCAGGAAGCGGATGCGCCGGTCGATCTCGCGCAGCCGCTTCTTGCCGTACAGGTAATCGCCGTTCTCGGAGCGGTCGCCGTTCTTCGCGGCCCACGAGACGATCTCGACGATCTTCGGCCGCTCGCCGTCGAGCAGCTCCAGCAGCTCGGCGCGCAGCCGCGCGTAGCCGGCCGGGGTCAGGTAGTTCTTCGTGCCGGCCGGCAGCGCGGGCAGCGCGAGTTCGTCGTCGTCATCGTCGCCGGGGTCGGCTTCGCGGGTGAAGGCCTTGCTCATCGTGAAAGCTCCGTCGGCGCCACGCATTCTGACACCCGCCGTGGGTCCCGGTTCCGCCGCCCGGATCGATCCCACGTCGGCCGAGCGGGAGCGGCGCCTTGACCTGCCGGCACTTGCCACCCGGCTCCGGATTCGCTACAGTGCTTCAGTTCTAAACCATTCATTCCTCATCTTCATGTCGGCCGGCCCTGCTCTTTCCCTCGGGCATCGACGGCCGGCCCAACGCCCGGAGCGCCCTTGAACATCGTCTGCATCGGCGGCGGCCCGTCGGGCCTGTACTTCGCGCTGCTGATGAAGCAGCAGGACCCGGCGCACCGGGTCGTCGTGGTCGAGCGCAACCGCCCCTACGACACCTTCGGCTGGGGCGTCGTGTTCTCGGACCAGACGCTGGGCAACCTGCAGGCGGCCGACCCGGTCAGTGCGGCGCAGATCCTCGGTGCGTTCAACCACTGGGACGACATCGAGGTCAACATCCGCGGCCACAAGATCCGCTCCGGCGGCCACGGTTTCTGCGGGATCGGCCGCAAGCGCCTGCTGAACATCCTGCAGCGGCGTTGCGAGGAGGTCGGCGTCGAGCTGGTGTTCGAGACCGACGTGCAGGGCGACGACCAGTACCCCGACGCCGACCTGATCATCGCCAGCGACGGCCTGAACAGCCGCATCCGCGCCCGGCATGCGCAGACCTACCGGCCCGACGTCGACACCCGGCTGTGCCGCTTCGTCTGGCTCGGCACGCACAAGCTGTTCGAGGCC
>JAYSLR010000528.1:0-6151 GCA_043725365.1 Rhizobacter sp.
CTCCACCCCAGCACCTTGAACCATACAAGCCCGCGCCGGGTACCGCCTGCCGCGACGCGCGGACGCATCCAAGAGGCGATCAACCGCGAACGGCAGCAATGGGCCGCCAGCCGTCGCCCCGCGGGTGAATCCGTCGCTTGACGCAAGCTTCATCCCAGCAGCTCGCGGCCGAGTGCACTGCGTGCATCGAAGCGCGCGCGTCGCGCATCGCCCTCCAGCGGCTCGATGTGGATCTGCAGGTCGGCCTCCGGCAGCAGGCCCTCGGCCTTCTCGGGCCATTCGGCGAGCTTCAGGCCGGGCGCGGCGAAGACGTCGCGGAAGCCCGCGTCCTCCCATTCCTGCGCGTCGTCGAAACGGTAGAAATCGAAGTGCGAGACCACCAGCGGCGCGCCGTCGCGGGTCAGGGCGTAGGGTTCGAGCACGGTGTAGGTCGGGCTCTTGATGCGGCCCGCCACGCCCAGCGCATGCAGCAGGTGGCGCGCGAAAGTGGTCTTGCCGGCGCCGAGCGGGCCATGCAGTTCGACGAAGGCCCCGGCCAGTCCGCGATGGCGGGCCAGCGCGGCGGCCGAGGCGGCGCAGGCGGCCTCGTCGGGCCAGAGTTGCGTGCGGGTTTCTAGAATCGGCAAATGGTGGGCACTCGGCAGTTGGACTCGGATCGGCTTCACGCGCTGCTCGCGCAGTTGCGCGAGCACGCCGCGCACCTCGGATTTTCACAGATCGGCGTCGCCGATGTGGACTTGTCCGACGCCGAGCCGGGTTTGCTGCGGTGGCTTGACAACGGCTTCCACGGCGCGATGGATTACATGGCCGCGCACGGCCTGAAGCGCGCGCGCCCGGCCGAGCTGGTGCCCGGCACGGTGCGCGTGATCACGGCGCGCATGGACTACCTGCCGCAGCAGCTGGCCGAGGGCTGGCAGGCGGTCGAATGGCAGCGCCTGGCCGACCCGGCGCAGGCGGCGCTGTCGATCTACGCGCGGGGCCGCGACTATCACAAGGTGATGCGCGCGCGCCTGCGCCAGCTCGCGGACCGGCTCGCCGACGCCGTCGGCCCGTTCGGCCACCGCGTGTTCACCGACTCGGCGCCGGTGCTCGAGGTCGAGCTCGCGGCGAAGAGCGGCCTCGGCTGGCGCGGGAAGCACACGCTGGCGCTGAACCGCGAGGCGGGCTCGATGTTCTTCCTCGGCGAGATCTACGTCGAGCTGCCGCTGCCGCTGACCGCGCCGGTCGAGGCCCATTGCGGGCGCTGCACGGCTTGCATCGATGTCTGCCCGACGCAGGCGATCGTCGCGCCTTACCGGCTCGACGCGCGGCGCTGCATCTCGTACCTGACGATCGAGGAGCCGGGCCCCATTCCGGTGGAACTGCGGCCGCTGATCGGCAACCGCATCTACGGCTGCGACGACTGCCAGCTCGCCTGCCCGTGGAACAAGTACGCGCAGCGCAGCGCGCTCGCGGATTTCGACGTGCGTGCCGCGGTCGGCCACGCGACGCTGCTGCAGCTGTGGGCTTGGTCCGAGGCCGACTTCCTGCACCACACCGAGGGCAGCGCGATCCGGCGCATCGGCTTCGAGCGCTGGCAGCGCAACTGCGCCGTGGCGCTGGGCAACGCGCTGCGCTCGACCGACGATCCGGCGCTGCGGCGCGCGCTCGAGAGCCGGCGCGACGGTTGCGGCGCGCTGGTGCGCGAGCACATCGACTGGGCGCTCGCCCAGGCGCCCGATCTCGCGGACATCGGGCGCTGATCCACCGCGGCCGTTTCTCCGGGGCCTGTTGGCGCTACGGGACAGCAGCGAGCACCGCAAGCCAGAACGGCACGCTGAGCATCCCCAGCAGCGTCGACAGCGTGACGAGCCCGGCGACATAGCCGCCGTCGCCGCCCATGCGCGCCGCCAGCACGTACGCGCTGGAGGCCGTCGGGAGCGCCGCGAACAGCACGACGATCAGGCGCTGTTCGGGCGCCAGCGCGAGCGCGGCGGTCAGCCCGATCGCCAGCGCCGGCAGCAGCGCATGGCGCACCGCCATCAGCGCTGCGGCCAGGCCGGGCGAGGCCTTCAGTCCGCCGACGCGCAGCCCGGCGCCGGTCGCCATCAGCCCCAGCGGCAGCGCCGCCAGGCCGATGCGCTGCAGCGTGGTCGAGACCGCATCCGGAAATCTCAGCCCCGCGGCGTTCGCGAGCAGGCCCGCGACGGTGCTCAGGATCAGCGGATTGCGCAGCAGTTCGCGGCCATACGAATGGCCGCCGTGGCGCGCCAGCGGCCAGACCGCGGCCACGTTCGCAAGCGGCACGCTGAGCGCGATGCACAGCGCCATCCAGGCCAGCCCCGGCGGCCCGCCGAGGCGCTCGGCCAGCGCCAGCGCGATGAAGGAGTTGAAGCGGTAGGCGGTCTGCGCGCCCGACGCGTGGCGGCGCGCGTCGATGCCCGGCCAGCGCCCGATCGCGAACGCGGCGCCGATGCCGGCGGCCGTGACGGCCAGGCTGGCGGCCGCCAGGCCGACGGTCTGCGCCGGCTGCAGCGGGCTCTTCAGGATCGAGTTGAACAGCAGCACCGGGAACAGCAGGTAGTAGACGAGCCGTTCGGCCGCGTCCCAGACCGGCCGGTCGAGCGCGGTCTTGCGGCACAGCACGAAGCCGAGCGCGATCAGCAGGAAATCGGGCAACAGCAGCAGCGCGTTGGGCATGCCGCAGTGTGCCAGCCCGTGTCGCGGCGTCAGGGTGTTCGCTCTGTGGGCGGCTGCGGGATGGCCCTAAACTCGCCGCTCCATTCGCGCCACCTCTGAAGGAGTTTTCACCGATGCAACGCAGAGTCCTCATCGTCGCCGGCTTCGCCGCCGCGCTCGCCGCTTCGACCGGGGCGTGGGCGCAAGCCTACCCGAACAAGCCGGTGCACCTGGTCGTTCCGTTCGCGCCCGGGGGCACGACCGACATCGTCGCGCGGGTGCTGGCCGAGAAGATCGGCGGGCCGCTGGGCCAGACGATGATCGTCGAGAACAAGGCCGGCGGCGGCGGCTCCGTCGGCGCGACCGACACCGCGCGCGCCACCCCCGACGGCTACGCGCTCGGCATGGCGACGGTCTCGACCACCGCGGCGAACCCGGCGATCAACCCGAAGCTCCCGTACAACCCGCTGACCGATTTCACGCCGATCATCAACGTCGCGGCCACGCCGAACGTGATCGCGGTGCACCCCAGCTTCCCGGCGCGCGACTACAAGGGCTTTCTCGCCGAGTTGAAGGCGCACCCGGGCAAGTACAGCTTCGCCAGTTCGGGCACCGGCGGCATCGGCCACCTGCAGATGGAGCTGTTCAAGAACCTGTCGGGCACCTTCGTCACGCACATCCCGTACCGCGGCGCCGGCCCGGCCCTGAACGACACGGTCGCCGGCCAGGTGCCGATGATCTTCGACAACCTGCCGTCGGCGCTGCCCTTCATCAAGGACGGGCGGCTGATCGCGATCGTCGTCGCGGCGCCGCAGCGCCTGGCGGTGCTGCCGAATGTGCCGACCTTCAAGGAGGTGGGGCTGGAGCCGGTCAACCGAATGGCCTACTACGGCATCTACGGGCCCAAGGGGCTGCCGAAGGAGGTGGTCGACAAGGTCAACGCCGCGGTCAAGAAGACGCTCGAGGACCCGGCGGTGAAGAAGCGCATCGAGGAGACCGGCTCACTGGTTGTGGGCAACTCACCGGCCGAGTTCGCGGCCCAGATCGCGGCCGAGTTCGAGGTCTACAAGAAGGTCGTGAAGCTGCAGAAGCTGACGCTGGAGTGACTGACCATGGGGTGACGCGCGCGGCGGGCCGAGCGCCGGGCCGCTCCCAAGCCGGCCCGCACCCCTCTGGGGGGTCGAGCGCCGTACCCGGCGATCGGGGGGCGCTGATCGCCAGCCAGGCGTCGATCGACCGCTTCATCGACGCACTGTGGATCGAGGACGGGCTGAGCAGCAACACGCTCGCGGCCTACCGCCGCGACCTGGCGCTGTATGCCGACTGGCTCGCCGTGCAGCACGCGCGCGCGCTCGACACGACGCACGAGGCCGACCTGCTGGCCTACGGCGTGGTGCGCCACGCGGGCAGCAAGGCGACCAGCAGCAACCGGCGCCTGACGGTGTTCAAGCGCTACTTCCGCTGGGCGCTGCGCGAGCGGCTGCTGAGCGCCGACCCGACGCTGAAGATGGCGAGCGCGAAGCAGCCGCTGCGCGTGCCGAAGACGCTCAGCGAGGCGCAGGTCGAGGCGCTGCTGGCCGCGCCCGACGTCGGCACGCCGCTGGGCCTGCGCGACCGCACGATGCTGGAGCTGATGTACGCGAGCGGGCTGCGCGTCAGCGAGCTGGTCGGGTTGAAGAGCGTGCACCTGAGCCTGTCCGACGGCGCGCTGCGCGTCACCGGCAAGGGCGCGAAGGAGCGGCTGGTGCCGTTCGGCGAGGAGGCGCATGCCTGGCTGACACGCTATCTTGCGCAGGCGCGCGCGACGATCCTGAAGGGGCAGGCGAGCGACGCGCTGTTCGTCACCGGCCGCGGCGGGGCGATGACGCGCCAGATGTTCTGGAAGCTGATCAAGGCGCACGCCGGGCGCGGCGGCGTTCAGGTGCCGCTGTCGCCGCACACGCTGCGTCACGCCTTCGCGACGCACCTGCTGAACCACGGCGCCGACCTGCGCGCGGTGCAGTTGCTGCTCGGCCACGCCGACATCTCGACGACGACGATCTACACCCACGTGGCGCGTGAGCGCCTGAAGCTGCTGCACGCACGGCATCACCCGCGGGGGTGACGGCGAGCGAGCCGTGGTGCTCAGCGAATGAACTGCTTCACGTGGTCCTCGCCGAGCCCGACGGCCTGGTAGTGCCGCGCCGCGGCCTCGATCTTCGTGAACACGTCTTCGTGGCCGACCGGGCGCCCCTGCTCGTCGAGGTAGGTGTAGGCGCCCGTCACGTGGAACAGCGTCATCATCTCGGGCACGTCGTCCGGCACGTAGAGCGTGTGCACCTCGCCCGGGACCTCGTGCGCGTACGATCCCTCGGTAGCGGTCCAGTCGTGCTCGAGGTAGTACCAGCGCCCCTTGAGCACATGCGCGTGCACCGGGCCGTCGTGCCGGTGGCGCGACAACACGCCGGACTTGCGCACCCGCAGGATGTTGACGAAGTAGCCCTGCGTGACGTTGAGCATCAGCGGCCTGAACCACACGTCGGGTGCCTGGGCGACCCATTCGCGCTCGTCGTCCGGCACGGCGTCCGGGATCACCAGGTCCCGGACCGCGAAGCGCGGCAGGGGTTCCTTGAAGCCGATCAGCGTGGCGGGGTGGGTTCGGGTGGTGGATCTGGACATGCGGGCTCCTGGTGGACAGACGAAGAGGTCGTTGCGTCAGCCGGCGGCCACCGGGATTCTGCCGATGCCCGCCTTGATCTTCGCCTCCCACGCTTTCGGCCCGGTCTCGTGCACCGAGACGCCGTTGGAATCGACCGCGACCGTCACCGGCATGTCGGTCACGTCGAACTCGTAGATCGCTTCCATGCCGAGATCTTTGAACCCGACCACGCTCGCGTGCCTGATCGCCTTCGACACCAGGTAGGCGGCGCCGCCCACCGCCATCAGGTAGGCGCTCTTGTGCTTCCTGATGGCCTCGATCGCGACCGGGCCGCGCTCGGCCTTGCCGATCATCGCGATCAGCCCGGTTTCGCTGAGCATCATCTCGGTGAACTTGTCCATGCGCGTCGCGGTGGTCGGGCCGGCCGGGCCGACGACCTCGTCGCGCACCGGGTCGACCGGGCCGACGTAGTAGATCACGCGGTTCGTGAAGTCCACCGGCAGCTTTTCACCCTTCGCGAGCATGTCCTGGATGCGCTTGTGCGCGGCGTCGCGGCCGGTCAGCATCTTGCCGCTGAGCAACAGCGTGTCGCCCGGCTTCCACGCGGCGACTTCTTCCTTCGTCAGCGTGTTCAGGTCGACTCGTCTGCTCTTGTTGTAGTCGGGCTGCCACTTCACGTCGGGCCACAGGTCCAGGCTCGGCGGCTCGAGATAGGCCGGGCCCGAGCCGTCGAGCACGAAGTGGGCATGGCGCGTCGCGGCGCAGTTCGGGATCATCGCCACCGGCTTGCTCGCGGCATGCGTCGGGTAGGTCGCGATCTTCACGTCGAGCACCGTGGTCAGGCCGCCCAGGCCC
>JAYSLR010000529.1:0-9206 GCA_043725365.1 Rhizobacter sp.
CAGCTGCGGCCCGAGGTTCTTGACCACGACTTCCTGGTTGCCCAGCACGTCGTCGACGTGCAGCGCGATGCGCTGCTGCGCGCTGCGGATCACGACCACGGCGCGCGTGCGCGCCTCGCTGTCGGCCGGCCGCGCGCTGATCTGCAGCAGCGCGCCGAGCCAGAAGAACTGCAGCGGCCGGTCGCCGACCATGAAGGAGCCGCTCGCGTAGGCCGCGTCGACCTCTGCCGGCGTGGCGCGGCGAACGACCTCGACCAGCGTCGACGGCACCGCGACGTTGGTGTCGCCGCAGCGCAGCATCACGACCTGCGTCACCGCGGTCGTCAGCGGCAGGATCAGCTTGAACGACGTGCCCTGGCCGGCCGCGGTCGCGGTCTCGACCCGGCCGCCCATCGCGTTGACCTCGGCACGCACCACGTCCATGCCGATGCCGCGCCCGGCGAGCTCGGTCACGGTCTGAGCGGTCGAGAAGCCGGGCGCGAAGATCAGGTTGGCGAGCTCGGCGTCGGTGGGCTCGGCATTCGGGTCGAGCAGGCCGAGCGCGACGCCCTTCTCGCGGATGCGCGGCAGATTCAGACCGGCGCCGTCGTCGCGGAACTCGACCCCGACCTCGTTGCCCTCGTGCGAGAGCGCGACGATGATCGAGCCGGTCGCGTCCTTGCCCGCCTTGACCCGCGCCTCGGGTGATTCGATGCCATGGCTGACGCAGTTGCGCAGCAGGTGTTCGAAGGCCCCGGTCATGCGGTCGAGCACGCCGCGGTCGACCTCGATCGACCCGCCGACGATGTCCAGCCGCACCGACTTCCCCGTCTCCTTGGCGGCCTGGCGCACGACGCGGTACAGGCGGTCCGAGAGCCCCTCGAACTCGACCATGCGCGTGCGCAGCAGGTCGTCCTGCAGCTCGCGCGTCATGCGCGCCTGCGCGACAAGCTCGTCTTCGGTCACCTCGAGCGAGCGCTGCAACGAGCGCTGCACCGTGGCGACGTCGTTGACCGACTCGGCCATCATCCGCGTCAGCTCCTGGAAGCGCGTGAAGCGATCGAACTCGAGCGGGTCGAACGACTGCGACGCGGCCTTCGCGGCCTCGAGCCGCGAGGTCATCTGGACCTCGCCATGGAATTCGATGTCGCGCAGCTGGGCGCGCAGCCGCTCCAGGTTCTCGGTCAGGTCGGCGAGCGAGGTCTTGATCTGGGTGACCCCGGTCTCGATGCGCGAGCGCGCGATGCTGACCTCGCCGGCCTGGTTGACGAGGCGGTCGAGCAGCGGCGCACGCACGCGCACCGCCGATTGCGTGCCCTGCGCACGTTCGGGCGCCTTGCGCTCGGCCGGCGCCGTGAGCGGGAAGCGCGACCAGTCGATCTCGGCGAGCGGCAGCGCCGGCGCGACGGTCTCGGCGGGCTCGGGTCCGGACTCCGGCACGATCGCCGCGGCGGATGCCGCGGCATCGTGCGCAAACACCGGCGTCTCGACGATCTCGGGCGCCGGGGCGTGGGGCACGTCGGCGTTCGGCTCGGCATCGAGCGGCGCGTACTTCGAGTCCACCAGCGGCGCCGGCAGCGATTGCCAGCCCGACTCCATCGACGGCGGCGGCGCGACTTCGAGCAGGACCTCGAGTTCGGGCACCGGCAGCCGCAGGTCCGGCGGCGCGACGCTCGCGCCGGCGACGCGGTCGGGTGCCACGTCACCCGCGTGCAGCGCCTCGAAGGTCTGTGCCAGCGTGTCGCCGTAGGCCTGCAGGATCTCGACGTCGGCCAGCTCGACCGGCGGCTGCGCGAGCAGCCGCTCGATGCGGGCTTCCAGCCGGTGCGCCATCTCGCCCAGGCGCATCGCGCCGGCCAGACGCGCGCCGCCCTTCAGCGTGTGCAAGCTGCGCATGCACGCCGCCGGGTGCGCCGCGTCGCCGGGCTTGCGGGCCCAGTCGCGCAAGCGGCTGGCGAGCTGCGGCAGCAGCTCTTCGGCCTCTTCCGCGAAGATCGGGAACAGCTCGGCATCGATCGCGTCGACGGCATCGATCACGTCGTCGTTGTCGACCAGCTCGTGCGCCGACGCGGCGCGCGGCACCTCGACCGGAACCTCGCCGAACGGCTTCAACTCGGTCATGCCGAGCGGCTCGACGCGGGCGTCGAGGCGGCCGAACACCGAATCGGACAGCGCGCCGCGGCCCGCATCGCGCGCGCCCGGCTCGGCCGGCAGTGCGTTCGCCGCGAGGGACGGCGGCATCTCGGGCTCGTCCACGGCAACCGGCTGCACCAGCGCACCGGAGTCCGAGCTCGGCGTGCGCTCCTGGGCCGCCGCGGCGGCTTCGAGCCGGCGCCCGGAACTCAGCTCGTGGTCGGCCAGACGCGCCAGCAGCTCCGGCGACGGCTCCTTCAGGAACCCGGCCGCGAACTGGTGCAGCAGGCGCCGGATTTCCTCGGCCGCGTCGACGAACAGGCGCGCCTCTTCCGGCGTGCCGTGGCCGATCGCGAGCGAGCGCGCCTGCGCGTGCTCGAGCGAGCGGGCCAGCTGCGACAGGTCGGTGAAGCCGACCGTGGCCGAGCTGCCGGCGAGCGAGTGCGCGAGCGCGATCGGCGTCTCGCCGATCGGGCGGTGCAGCTCCATGGCCCACTCGGCGACCTCGGTGGTCAGGCGGCGCGACAGTTCGTCGGCCTCGTTCAGGTAGATGTTGAACAGCGGGATGCCGATGCGCAACGGGCCGACGACCTTGATCTGCTCGTCGTCGAAGCCGTCGTGTTGCGAGACCGGCCCGAAGTCGAGCTCGACGTCCACGCCCGACGTGGTCGGCGGCTCGACCCACGGCAAGGCAGCGGCATGCACGTCGGGCAGGTCGAGCGCGAGGTCGATGAAACCCGACAGCGGATCGTCCGGCGACGCCTCGATCGTCTCGGGCAGCGGCATCGGCTCGGTCGGCAAACCATCGTACGGCTCGTGCGCCGCCGGCGGACTCGCCGCGGCGGGGGCATCCTCGGGTCCGCCGTCGAGGCCGGCGAGGTCGAGTTCGAACGCCGGCGCGTCGGCATCGGCCGCCAGCCGCTCGTGGCTGGATTCCGGGATCGGCAGCAACTCGATGGGGCCGAACTCGAGATCGGCCGGGCTCGGCAGATCGGCCGGCAGACCCAGCGCCGCAGGCACGGACACCGATTCGAGCGGCGCCGGCGGGGCGGCGGCGCCAGCCCGCTGCGCGGCGTCGATCACGGTGGCAGCGTCGTGCGCGCCGTCGTGTTTCTCCGTGATGTCGTCGACCCAGCCGGCCAGGTAGTCCAGGCTCCAGCCGGTGAAGGCCAGCAGCGGCGGCGGCGCGGCGGACTGCTCGGCCAGCTGCGTGTTGTAGAGCTGCTCGCAGGCCCACGCGGCCTCGCCGAAATCCTTCAGCCCGACCATCCGCGAGCTGCCCTTCAGCGTGTGGAAGGCGCGGCGCAACGTCGTCAACAGCCCCAGGTCATCCGGCGCAGCAGTCAGCGCGGCGATCGCCTCGCGGGCGTTCGCGAGCACCTCGCGCGCCTCTTCGAGGAAGATTGCGCGCATCTCGTCGTCCTGGGCCAGCTGGGCGCTGCCGGTGGACGGCGCGAAGTCCAGCGTCATCGGCGCGCTGACGAGCGCGCGCGGCACGCCCGGGTCGAGCCCGACCGGGTCGGACGCGGTCGCGACGAAGTCGACCAGCGCCTCGGAGAGCTCGCCGCGCACCAGCGCCTCGCCGACCGGGTCGTGGGCCAGCTCGAGCGCCTCCTGCGCCTTCAGCACGGTGGCCGCGAGTGCCGGCTGGTCGGCGGCCTGCGCCTCGTGCGACAAGCGCTCCAGATCGCGCGCCACTTCGGCGCGCGGCACGTCTTCGCGCACCGAGCTGAAGGCCAGCAACTGCGCCTGTTCGATCAGGCGCTGCTCGATCGGCGCCGGCGCCGGCGCGTGCGCCGCGCCCGCGCCATGCCCTTCGGCGCGGCCCATCACCGGGCTCAGCGTGCCGGCCTCGGCGTCGTAGTGGAACAGCGATTTCGCCAGCTGCGGCTGCACGCTGAGCATGTCGATCAGGAAGCCCAGCGCGCCCAGGTTGCCGGCGAGCCGGTCGAACAGGGCGGACTCGGCAGCGCGCTCGGTGCCGGCCTCGCTCGCGATCAGGCCGTCGACCTCGTCGCGCATGCGCAGCAGCGCCGCCGAGGCATGGTCCATGCCCAGCACCGACAGCACGCCGCGCATCGCCGCCAGCTGGTTCGGCACCGGGATCAGCACGTTGCGATCCTCGGGCTTGCGGAAGTACTGGTCGATCAGCTTCTCGGCCTCGGACAGACTCGCGCGCAGCTCCTGCACCACGCTGCCCATGGTCTGGCGGTTGGAGACGCGGCGGTAGAGCTCCTCCATCCAGCCTTCGAGCGGGTCGGGTGCGCGGCCCAGCCGCACCGACGCGAGCCGGTCGGCGAGGCGCTGCACGCGCGCCGCCTGCTCGGGGTGGTCGAAGTCGATGTCGTCGAGCGTGGCCTCGATGTAGAGCAGGCTGGTGGCGACCTCCATCGCGAGCTGCGGCGGCGGTGCGGCGCCGCCCTGCTGCGTCTGCGCGATCGACTGCTGCAGCTCGGCCGCGAAGATGTCGCCGAGCGGGAACAGGCGCTTCAGCGACTCGCCGACAAGTGCGAACTGCTCCGACAGGCCGGTCATGCGGTGCAGTTCGCCACCGGCCACGGCGGACCAGGCGTCCTTCGCGGCGACGACGCGCTTGCGTGCCTGCGCGATCATCGACGGATCGAAGCGGCCGAGCACGCTGAGGGAATAGTCGATCGGCAGGTGGTGCACCAGGCCGTAGGTCATGCGCACGGCGGCCAGGCGCGGCGAGAGGCGGCCGTCGCCGGGCGAGGCGCTCTGTGCGCAAAAGAACAGCAGGTCCTGCGCGAGGCGCTCGGAAACCTCGGATTCGCCACGCGCAATGATGCGGTACTGCGCCAGCAGCCTCGAGGCGACGCGCTTGCTGAACACGTCGAAGCCGAGCAGGCCGTGCGCCTGCGCCTCGAACACGGCGGCGGCGAGCTTCCACAAGGTCGCGATCTGCGGCTGCGTCGCGCCGGCACCGAGCCCGGCGCAGAGGTCGCTCATGCGCGCCGCGCTCTGCACCGGCGCGGCCGCGCGCATCAGCGGCAGCAGCTGGGCCTCGATCCCGGCCTGCGTCGCCGCGTCGTGCGCCAGCGGGTGCGCCGACGGGTCGGCCGGCAGCTCGCGCCACTGCCAGTCGAGCGGCCACAGGTCGGCCGGGTGCACGCGGTCGGCGCCGGCCGCCTCCTGCACCGCGCGGTACTGCGGGAACAGCGACAGCGTCGAGACCTGCTTGCCCGCCAGCAGCCGGCCCAGGTAGTCGAGCAGCGCGAACGACGCGCGCTCGATGTCGTCGACGACCGCCCCGCTCAGCTTGTGCGGCTTGACGACGAAGCGCTGCACCAGCGCCTCGCTCGCGCGCAGCACCAGCGCGGCGGCCGGCTGGCCGACGAGCTCGAGCGCCCCCACGCCGTGGTGGATCTGGGTGCGCGCGCCGCGCAGCACGGCCGGATCGACCGCATCGAGGTCGGCGTCGGCGAGGGTCTCGGTGTCCTTGACGAATCGGCGCAGGGACTTGTGCGCGGCCTCGAGCGAGCGCCGCAGCTCCTCGTGCACCCAGGCGAGGGCGCTGAGGTCGTCGCCGCCGTCGTCGGTCGCGGGGCTCATGGTTTTCGGGTCAGAGGGGTTGGCCACGACTCATCCGATCTTGAACCGCGCGACCGAATGCCTCAGTTCCTCGGCGGTGCGCGAGAGCTCGCGCACCATCTGCGCGGTCGAGCGCGTGCCTTCGCCGGTCTGCTCGGTCACGGCGAAGATGTGCTGGATGTTCGCCGCCACCACGTTCGCGGAGCGCGCCTCGCTGAGGGCCTGGTTCGAGATCTGCTCGATCAGTTCGGCGAGCTGGCGCGACACGCGGTCGATCTCGCCGAGCGCGGTACCGGCCGCATCGGTCAGGCGCGTGCCCTCGACCACGCCCTGCGTGCTGCGCTCCATCGCGCCGACCGCGTCCTGGGTGTCGGTCTGGATCGTCTTGACCAGCGCCGCGATCTGGCGCGTCGCGTCGCCGGAGCGTTCCGCCAGTCGCTGCACTTCCTCGGCCACGACCGAGAAGCCGCGACCGGCCTCGCCGGCCGACGCCGCCTGGATCGCCGCATTCAGCGCCAGCACGTTGGTCTGCTCGGTGATGTCCGAGATCAGCTCGGTGATCTCGCCGATCTCCTGAGACGACTCGCCCAGGCGCTTGATGCGCTTGGAGGTCTCCTGGATCTGGTCGCGGATCGAGTTCATGCCGCCGATCGTGTTCTGCACCGCGCGCAGGCCCGACTCGGCCGCCTCGAGCGACTGGCGTGCCACCGCGGCCGTCTCCTGCGCCTGGCCCGACACATCGTTGATGCGGCCGGCCATCTGCAGCACCGACTCGCCGGTGTCGCGGATCTCGCGCAGCTGCTCGCTCGAGGTTGCCAGCAGTTCGGTCGACGTCGCCTCGACCTGCTGCGTCGTGTCGGTCACGCGACCCACCGTGCCCTGCACCTGCGACACCAGCGTGCGCAGCTCTTCGACGGTGTAGTTCACCGAGTCGGCGATCGCGCCGGTGATGTCTTCGGTCACGGTCGCCTGCTGCGTCAGGTCGCCTTCGGCCACCGCCTGCAACTCGTTCATCAAGCGCAGAATCGCCGCCTGGTTCGCATCGTTGACACGCTTGGCTTCCTGCTGCTCGCGTTCGGCGGCGAGGCGCTGGCCTTCGGACGCTGCGGCGCGCTCGGTCTGGCCGCTCACGTACAGGCGCAGCAGCCCGGCGCCGCCGAGCAGCAGCACGATCGCCGACAGCAGCAGCAGCGCGAGGCTGATCCCGCTGAAGCCGGTCTCGCGGCCGAGCTGCGCCTGCACGGTCTCCAGGCCCTGGCGCAGCGGTTCGCTGTCGGCCACGATGCTGGCCTGCGCCTCGCGCGCCGACACCAGCCCCTGCAGGTTGCCGAGAATCGCGCTGGCCTGGGTGCGGGTCTGCTCGTACTGCTTCAGTAGCGCAACCAGGCGCTCGCGCGTCTGCGCGTCCTTCGTCGCCGGCAGGTGCAGCTCGGCGTTGCCGTCGAGCAGGCCCTGGCCGAGCTCGCGGAAGGTGTTCAGGTCCTTGCCGAGCAGGAACACCGCCTCGGGGCTGACCCCTTCCATCGTCAGGAACTCGTTCGCCGACTTGCCGATGCGCTGCGTCAGCATCACGAGCTGGCCGACGGCGGCGAGCTCGGTCGGCGACGCGTCCTGCTGCAGCTTCAGCGACGACACGGTCTCGGCGGTCTCGAGCAGGTCGGACGACTGCTTGTTGATCGCGCGCAGCGCCTGACCCACCTGGGTCAGCACCTTCTGCTGATCGAGCACGGTCTTGGCGCTCTTCTCGGCCCGGTCGATCAGCGGCAGCAGCGGCTCGATCGCACCCTGCGCGCCGGACGGCGCGGCCGGGATGTCGGCATCGCCGACGCGCAGGCCGCGCACGTTCTTGACCAGCACGTCGGCGCTGTCCTTCACTTCCGGGAACGCCGAGGCGCTGCCGATCAGGGCCTGCGACACCGACTTGGCCAGCCGCTGCGATTGCATCAGCGCCTGACCGCTGGCACCGACCCGGGCCGCGCCGCGGTTCGCCGACGCCAGCGA
This sequence comes from Rhizobacter sp., assembly GCA_043725365.1. Classification (GTDB taxonomy): domain Bacteria; phylum Pseudomonadota; class Gammaproteobacteria; order Burkholderiales; family Burkholderiaceae_C; genus LMDS01. The sequence goes on from JAYSLR010000529.1 coordinate 7,663, forward strand.
CAGGATCGTCATCAGGATCAGCCCGAACAGGCCGAGGCCGACCATGACGAACAGGATGCGTTGCTGCTGCGCGACCGGCCGCTGGCCGATCAGCGGCAGCCCGGTGCCCACGGCGGCCGGCTCGTCGCCCTGGATCCGCGTCTCGGAAAAGTCAGCCATCTCGGAAGGCGCCGCCTCCGAGATGATCGAGGTGTCGAAGTCCTGGTCCTGCTGTTGCGTCGGCACCTCGTGGGCGGCGCCGGTCGCCTCGTTGGCCGCGAGCGCGGCCGCGATCGACGGGGCACCGGACACCGGCGCGTCGGACAGCGCCGCGTCGTCCTTCTGGCTCCGACCCTTCATCTTGTTCAGCAAGCTCATATGGCCCTCGTGCAGTCTGGTCTGAGGGTGGCAGCGCCGCCGGCGCTCAACCCACGATCTTCAAAAACGTCTCGTCGTTCACGAGTTCGGACAGCTTCAGTTCCTGCCATGACCGGCCGGCCGCATCGCGCAGCCGCGCGCCGGCGAACGCCGGCCGCGCCGCCGCGGCGGCGTCGGCCGCCTCGGGTGTCAGCTCGTCGTCGCTGCGCAACCCCGACAGCCGGTCGACCATCAGCACGCAGTTGATGTCGAGCGCGTGGTTGAAGCCGACCAGACGCGATTGCTCGCGCCCCGCGTCATGCACCTTGATGCCCAGAAAGCCCGCCAGATCGACGACGCCGTGCAGGTGGCCGCGCAGGTTCGCGACACCCAGGAACCAGCGGTGGCTGTACGGCACCGGCACGATCGGTGCGAGCGCGAAGATCTCGCCGGCCTCGCGCAGCGGCAGCAGGAAGCCGCGCCCGCTGCACTCGACGGCCAGCCAGGACTGGCCCCGAACCTGCGAGCGCGCCGCCTGCAAGCGCTCGGCCAGCCGGCTTTGGAGGTCGCGCAGGGCTTGCTTGTTGGCCATTCGGGATGCGTGGCGGAACGGTCAGTCGAAGGCGTGGATCTTCGCGATCAACTCGTCGGCGTTGACGGGCTTGACGATGTAGTCGCGGGCGCCCTGGCGCATCCCCCAGACCTTGTCGGTCTCCTGGTTCTTGCTGGTGCACATGATCACCGGCACACCTGAGAAACGCGGGTCGCGCGTGATCGCGCGGGTCAGCTGGAACCCGTTCTGTCCCGGCATCACGACGTCCATCAGGATCAGGTCCGGCGTTTCCTCGCCGAGGCGGCGCATCGCCTCCTCGCCGTTCTCGGCGGTGCGCACGGCGTAGCCGCGCTTGCCCAGCAGCTCCGACAGGAAGTGCAGTTCGGTCTTCGAATCGTCGACCAGCAGGATCTTCTGGATCGTCATGTACTTGTGCTCCAACCTGGGCAACGGGTGCGTCCTCCGGCCTTGCGCCGGCGGCGCGTCAGGCGACGCGCCGGTGCTGCTCCACGGCTTGCAGAAGCTGGTCCTTGGTGAAGGGTTTGGTGAGATAGGCCTCGGAGCCGACCATGCGGCCGCGCGCCTTGTCGAACAGGCCGTCTTTCGACGACAGCATGATGATCGGCACGCCGGCGAACTTGAGGTTGCGCTTGAT
>JAYSLR010000530.1:0-1846 GCA_043725365.1 Rhizobacter sp.
CGCAGCGCCTGCACTTCCTTGGTGAACGAGCGTTCCAACCGGATCTCCCGATAGTTTGGGTCCCAACTAGTTTACCAGACCCGCGCTACATATGCGAGGGCAGCCACAGCGCCAGAATCGGGAAGGCGATCAGGATCACCAGCCGGATCAGGTCGGTGATGATGAACGGGATGACGCCACGGAAGATCGTCGAAAAGGTGACGTCCTGCACCACGCTTTTTATCACGAAGACGATCATGCCGACCGGCGGATGGATCAGGCCGAGCTCGACCGTCATCACGATGATCACGCCGAACCAGATCGGATCGAAGCCGAGATGGGTAACCACCGGAAAGATGATCGGCACCGTCAGGATGATCATGGCCATAGCGTCCATCAGGCAACCGAGCACCAGATACATCACCATGATCAGCGCGAGCACACCGTAGCGGCCGACACCCAGGCCGGTCAGGAACGCGGTGAGCTGCTGCGGCGCCTGCGTGATCGTCAGGAAGTAGCCGAACAGCAGCGCGCCGATCAGCACCGTGAACACCGCCGCCGCGGTGCGCGTCGCGGTCAGCAGCGCCTCGCGCGTGTTCGTCCGGTTCAGCTTGCCGCGCAGCACGCCGAGCAGGTACGCGCCGCTCGCGCCGACACCGCCGGCCTCGGTCGGCGTGAAGAAGCCGCCGTACAGGCCGCCGATCACGAACACGAACAGCAGCAGCGGCGCCCACACCAGCTTCAGCGCCGCGAGGCGCTCGGGCCAGCTCTTCGGCTGGCCCGCCGGCAACAGGCCGGGGCGCAGGCGCACGATCAGCGCGACCGTCATCACGTACATCGCGATCGCCAGCAGCCCCGGCAGGATGCCGGCCATGAACAGCTTGCCGATGTCCTGCTGGGTCAGGATCGCGTAGACCGCGAGCACGGTCGACGGCGGCAGCATCGCGCCGAGCGTGCCGCCGGCCGCGATCACCCCGGTCGAGAACGATTTCGGGTAGCCGAAGCGACGCATCTCGGGGTAGGCGACCGCCGCGAACGTCGCCGCGGTCGCGACCGACGAGCCGCAGATCGCCGCGAAGCCGCCGCAGGCGATCACCGTCGCGATCCCGAGCCCGCCGCGCAGGTGGCCGAGGAACGCGTCGGCGGCCTTGAACATCTCGCGGCTCAGCCCCGAGACCGAGACGAACGCGCCCATCAGCATGAACATCGGGATCACGCCGAAGCTGTAGTCGGTGACGGTGCGCATCGAGGTCTGGCCGACCAGCTTCAGCGCCGGCCCCGCCCCGACGATCCAGCTGTAGCCGGTGACGCCGACCAGCCCCATCGCCATGCCGACCGGCACGCGCAGCAGCATCAGCACGAACAGCGCGACGAAGCCAACGATCGCGATCGCGTCGTTGCTCATTCGACGGCCTTGACGTCGGTGGCGTCGTGCAGCGCCTGTGGCTGGAAGATCAGCCGCCAGGTGCGGATCGCGATCAGCAGCACCGCCGCCGCGTCACCCAGCCACGCGACCGCGAAGAACGGCCAGGTCGGCAGGTTCAGGTCGTAGGTCAGCACGTGGTCGTTGTAGGTCGTGCGCACCTTGTCGAACAGCGTGATCGTCTGCACCGTGACGACGAACAGCAGCACGAGCGTGGCGAAGATGTCGATCCAGCGCTTGTGGCGCGGGTTCGCCGCCCCCCACAGCAGGTCGACGGTGATGTGGCTGCCGCGGTAGCTGGTCGCGGCGATGCCCCAGAAGATCAGCGTGCCCAGCAGCATCTTGCCGATGTCGTAGCTGTCGGGGATCGAGGTGCTGAAGAACTTGCGCAGCACCACCGCGACGAAGATGTTGAGCGCGACGATGCCGACGAAGGTCGCGGCG
>JAYSLR010000531.1:0-11073 GCA_043725365.1 Rhizobacter sp.
TCGCCATCGTCCAGGCCCGCATGTCGAGCACCCGATTTCCGGGCAAGGTTCTGATGCCTCTCGGCGGCGTGCCGATGATCGCGTTCATGTGGAATCGGCTCCTGGCGGCTCGCCGGCTCGACGACGCAATTCTCGCCACCAGCGACCATCCCTCCGACGACGCGCTCGCCGAGGAGGCGGCGAAGCGAGGCATCCGATGCTTCCGCGGCAGCCTCGACGACGTGCTCGGGCGGTTTCTTGGCGCTGCCCTCAGCGCGACCGCCGACGTCGTCGTGCGACTGACCGGCGATTGCCCGTTGATTGATCCGGATGTCGTCGACAGTGTGCTTGCGGCTCTGGACCGCGAGCACGCCGATTACGCATCGAACGTCGCTCCGCCAACATTTCCCGATGGTCTGGACGTTGAAGCCTTCACTATGGATGCGCTGCAACGCGCGGCGCGCGAAGCGTCTCTTGATTCCCAGCGCGAGCACGTCACGCCGTTCATGCGCGACCGCAAGGACCTGTTCCAGACCGCGCTCGTCCGCTCGCCGGTCGACCTCTCGGCCCTGCGATGGACCGTCGACTATCCCGACGACCTCGATCGGGTGCGCGCCCTCGTCCTGCGGACCACGGAAGGCCCCGATGCCCGGGCAGGCATGCCGGACCGCTTCGACTTCTTGCGCGCGATGAGCCGCGACGATCCCAATGCCGAGCGAGTCGCGCACGTGCGCAACGAGGGCTACATGCACAGTCTGGAAAAGGACGCTTCCCGAACATGAAACAGTTCACCAAGTCGATGGAGTTCCTGGCCCGCGCCGAGCGCGTGATTCCACTCGGGAGCCAGACCTTTAGCAAAAGCCGCACGCAGTATCCGTACGGTGTTTCGCCCTACTTCATCACGCGTGGTCGCGGCTCGCGGGTCTGGGATCTGGACGACAACGAGTACATCGACTTCGTCAGCAGCCTGGCGTCCGTCACGCTCGGCTACCAGGACCCCGACGTCACGGCGGCCGTGCGCCAGCAACTCGACGAGTCGGGAGTCATTTTCTCGTTGCCGCACCCGCTGGAAACCGAGGTCGCCGAGCTGATATGCGAGATGGTGCCCTGCGCGGAACGGGTGCGCTTCGGCAAGAACGGCTCAGACGCCACGGCAGGCGCCATCCGGGTCGCTCGCGCTTACACGGGGCGCGACCGCGTCGCCGTTTGCGGATATCACGGATGGCAGGACTGGTACATCGGCTCGACGGCGCGACACCGCGGCGTGCCGCAGGCTACTCGTGATCTGACGCATGCCTTCGCCTACAACGACCTCGAGTCGCTACGCCGGCAATTGCAGTCCCACCCAGGCGAATTCGCCGCGGTCATCCTCGAGCCGATGAACGTCGTCGATCCCGAGCCCGGCTTCCTCGAGGGCGTGAAGAACATGGCCCACGAGCATGGTGCGCTCCTGGTCTTCGACGAAACCATCACCGGCTTTCGCTACGCCAACGGAGGTGCACAAGAACTCTTCGGTGTCATCCCCGACCTCGCGACCTTTGGCAAGGGGCTGGCAAACGGCTATCCGGTTTCAGCGGTGGCGGGCCGCTCCGATGTGATGAAGGAGATGGAGGAAATCTTTTTCTCCTTCACCTTCGGCGGCGAAGCGCTCTCGTTGGCCGCAGCGAAGGCGACACTCGAAAAGCTCAAGCGCGAACCCGTGGCGGCCACCTTGGCCGCGCGGGGCCGCCAAGCCATGGAAGGGACGCGTCGCATCGTCGCCGAGCATGGGCTCGGCGATCTGTTCTCGGTCAGTGGCCACCCGACCTGGTCGTTTCTGACCATCAAGGATGGGCGCGGAGCTACTGCGTTCGAGATCAAGACGTTGTGGATGCAGGAAATACTCGAGCGCGGCATCCTCTCCGTCGGCACGCACAACGTCACCTACGCCCACAGCGTTGCCGACATCGATCGGCTGCTCGTCGTCTACGCGGAGGTGCTTCCGTTCATCGGCCGGACGCTGGCTGAAGGCAGGTTGCACGACGCCTTGCGTTGCGAGCCGCTGGTGCCCTTGTTCAAGGTCCGCTGAGTCGGCCACGGTTCACCGTAGCGCAGCATGTTGATCGCCATTCGCGTCGATGCCTCATTCGCCGTCGGTCTGGGCCACCTGCGGCGCTGCCTGTCGCTCGCGCAGACACTGCGTTCGCTGGGAGCCGAGGTGAGGTTCGGGTTGCGCAATTCCGACGTCGATGGCGTGAGTCTTGCCGCTGAGGAGGGCTTCTCGGCACACGCCCTGGGCGACGGCATGGATCCGGAAGCAGACGCGCACACCTTCTGCTCGCTGTGGTCGGATGAGCGGCCCGACTGGGTGATCGTCGACCACTACGACTTGGACGCTCGCTGGCACGCAGCCGTGCGGGCACGCCTGAACTGCCTGGTCGCCGCGATCGACGATCTGGCCGACCGGCCCCTGGATGTGGATGCATTGGTAGACCCCAATCTGGCGGCCAAAGATCATCGCGACAAGTACTCGCCGGTGTTGCGGCGCCCGCCGGCTCTCTGGCTTTGCGGTCCGCGATTCGCGCTGCTCGGCCCCAGCTATGCCCAAGCGCCGGCCTTCGAAGTGGCGGCGTGCGTGCGCAGCATCGGCATCTTTCTGGGCGGTACCGATCCGGCCGGTTTGACGGCCACGGCGTTGCAAGCCTGCCGCGAGGTGGCGCAATTCGCCGGGCCGATCGAAATCGTCACGACCACTGCGAACGCGCGCCTGGGCGATCTCGAGCGGTTGGCCGCTGGCGACCCGGATCTGACACTAAGCACGGACCTTCCCGAGCTCTCGGCCTTCTATCGCCGCCACGACCTGCAGATTGGCGCCGGAGGCGGCGCGACCTGGGAACGCTGTTGTGTCGGCGCTCCCGCCCTGACGTTGTGCACGGCCGACAACCAGCGAGCCGTGATACCGGCGCTGCAAGCGGTCGGTGCGTTGGCCACCTCGGCGCGCAACGATGTGCAATCGATCGGCTCGGCGCTCGTGGCGCTGATCGAATCGCGGGCTGCGCGCCACGCCATGAGTGAAGTCAGCCGCGCACTGGTCGACGGGCAGGGCGCCACGCGTACGGCACTTGCCTTGCTGGGGCGGTGTCCCGCGGGCATGGGCTTGCGTGGCGCCGGTCACGCTGACGCGGCAATGATGTGGCGATGGCGCGATGACCTGGCGACGCGGAGCGCCTCCAGGCAGGACCAGAGCATCCCGTTCGAGACGCATCAGGCCTGGCTGGATGAAGCGCTTTCCAACCCGCAGCGACGCCTGCGCATTGCGAACGTCGGATTGCGCGACGTCGGCGTCATCCGGTTTGATCGGATGGATGCAGGCACTTGGGAAGTTTCGCTCTACCTCGATCCGTCGCTGCACGGCCTCGGTCTGGGCGCGGCGATGCTGCGGCAAGGCGAAGCCGATCTGCTCGCCGGCGTCGGCCCGGTCACCGTACACGCAGAAGTGCTGGCCACCAACCCTGCCTCATTCCGCCTGTTCGTCGCCGCCGGCTACAGCCGCGACGGCCCGATGACGTTTTCCAAGGCCCTGGTCGCTCGCTCCGGCGCCGCGGCTTCGATGTCCGAAAGCCACCGATGATCAAGATCCGAGACCGGGCCATCGGCGCCCACACCCGCCCATACCTCATCGCCGAAATGTCCGGCAATCACAACCAGTCGCTCGACAGGGCCCTGGCGATTGTCGACGCCGCCGCGCAGGCCGGGGCGGACGCGGTGAAGCTGCAGACGTATACCGCGGAGACAATGACGTTGAATGTACGCAGCGCCGGCTTCGTCATCGAGGACGAGAAGAGCCTGTGGGCCGGCCGGCAGCTCTACGACCTCTACAAGGAGGCCTACACGCCTTGGGACTGGCATGCCCCGATCATGGCGCGTGCCGCTGGCCACGGCCTGCACTGCTTCAGCTCGCCGTTCGACGAAACGGCGGTGGATTTCCTGCAGTCGCTCGACGTGCCGGCGTTCAAGATCGCGTCTTTCGAGAACACAGACCTGCCGCTGATTCGCAAGGTCGCCGGCACCGGCAAGCCAATGATCATCTCCACGGGCATGGCCAGCTTGGCCGAGCTCGACGAGGCGGTGCGCACGGCGCGCGAAGCCGGCTGCCGCGATCTGATCCTGCTCAAGTGCACAAGCACCTATCCGGCGACACCGGAAAACACCAACATTCGAACCATCGCGCACATGCGCGACGCCTTCGACTGCGAAATCGGCCTGTCAGACCACACCATGGGCCTAGGTGTGGCCGTCGCCTCCGTGGCGTTCGGCGCCACCGTCATCGAAAAGCACTTCACCCTGCGCCGCGCCGACGGTGGCGTCGACTCGTCGTTCTCGCTCGAGCCACAAGAGTTCGCGCAATTGCGCGTCGAGACCGAACGCGCCTGGCAGGCATTGGGCAACGTGACCTACGGCGGCACGCAGGCCGAGAGCAAGTCCAAGGCATTTCGCCGCACTCTGTACATCTCGCGGGACGTGCGCGCGGGCGAGGCGCTATCCCCCGACAACGTCCGCATCGTGCGCCCTGGCTTCGGCTTGGCGCCCAAGTACTACGACATCATGATGGGCAAGCGCGTCAACCGCGACTTGCCCGCCGGCACACCGGTGCACTGGGACTTGATCGCCTGAGATGATGGTCCGCGAAGACGATCCTGTCGCCGCCTTGCTGGAGGCCGCCGCGTTCGACGCTTCGCCGCGCGGCGACGATCCGGCCGCCTGGGCCGAGGTCTGGCAGGCGCTGCCCTACCAGGGCGTAGCCTACGCCGCGCCGATGCTGGACTACCAACATGCGTATCTCCGCGGTGCCGGTTGGGAGTTGCGCGACGCGAGCCTGGTCTTGCGGACCGACCGGCGTCCCTGCGGCCTCTGGCCATTGACCTTGGGTGGCCCCGCCGGCAGTCCGCGCCTGACCAGCGCGGGCGCCGCCGTCCTGGCGCCCCTGTTCTTGCCCGGGCTGTCGCCGCGCACCGTCAAGAAGATTTGCAGCCGAGCCATCGCCTTCATGCGCGCGCTGTGCCTCGAGCACGGCCTGCCTGCTCCGGTGGCTGAGCAGCCTGCGGATCCCGGCCTGGAGATCTGGGGGACGAGCGAATGGCATCAGCAGTTGCTGGCCACCGGCGCCACGGTATCCCTGCGGCACGATCTGTACACCGATCTGAATCCCGACCTCGCCGACATCCGCGCCGGCTTTCGCAAGAGCTACCGCGCGCTCATCAACGCCGGCCTGCGTAACTGGAATGTCTTCGTGCTCGATCAGGAACATGCCGGCGACACCGTGTGGTCCGAGTTCAGACGGCTGCATCACGACGCGGCCGGCCGCGCCACGCGCGGCGACGAGACCTGGGCGCTGCAATACGCGATGCTCGGCGGCGGCGACGCCTTCCTGGTCGGCCTACGCGACCCGCTCGATTCGCGCCTGGTCGGTGCCGGCTTTTTCCAGTGCACGCGCGACGAAGCGCTGTACGCCGTCGGCGCCTACGACCGCTCGCTCTTCGACAAGCCGCTCGGCCACGTCGTGCAGCAGCGCGCCATCGAGACGATGAAAGAGCGCGGGCTGCGCTGGTATCGCATCGGCGAGCGCCACTATGCACAGGATCGCCCTGCACCCACGCCGAAGCAGGTCGCGATCGCCGTGTTCAAGCACGGCTTCGCCAGCCACTTGTTCTGTCGCGTCGAATACGCGCTTCCGCTTTCCGATCCGGGCAACGAGGCCACCTCGCTATGAAGCTGTTGTTCGTCGAGAACCGCTCGGCCACGTGGGTGCACGAGGCAGTCGCGCGCCGACTGGCTGCGGATGGCCACGAAATCCACTGGCTCGTGCAAAACCCCGTGTTCGCGCCCCGGTGGGGACAAGTCCACTTGCTTGCCTTTCCCCCGCGCGGTGGTGCCATGGCGGAGACCGACTCGTACGCCTGGCTGCGTCGGACCGACCGCGGCGTGCTCCATTTCGGCGTGCGGGGCGATCACTACGCGCACTACGACTGCTGCATTGCCGCCGTACTCAAGATCGTCGCGCCCGATGTCGTGTTCGGCGAGCCCACCGAATTTCACGAGTTGTTGACCATTGCGTGCGCCCGAAAGATCGGCCTCCCCTATTTGTCCCCGAACGTCACGCGCTACCCGACCAACCGGCTCGCCTTCCACGCGTACGACACGCTCGACCCGGTCGGCGGTGACGGCAGCACGATGTCGGACGACGAGGCCGACGCCTTGATCGACGCGATCCGAATGCGCCAGGTGGTACCAAGCTACATGCGACCCCCTGAGCGCGTGACGCGGTCCCAGTCCGCCGGCCCGCTGGCGTTGAAGTTGCGCATCACCGCCGGCTGGCTCGCTGGCGAGCGCTTCAATACGCCATCGCCGGTGCGAAAGCTGGCACTCAATCGAACGCAGCGACGGCAACGACTGTTCTGGGAACGGCGCGCGGAGCGCCGCGCTTCGGACTGGCCGCGCCTGCTGGATCGCATGCAACCCTGGGTGCTGTACGCGCTCCAGATGCAACCCGAGAGCAATATCGACGTGTGGGGCACTCCCTGGAACGACCAAGCGGAGATCATCCGTCGCGCTGCCCGCTCGCTGGCCGAACACGGCGCCATGCTGGTCGTCAAGCCCAATCCGAAGTCCAAGTACGAAATGAGTCCGCGTTTGAACGAAGTCATGGACAGCGAAGCCAACGTGCTCGGCCTGGCTCACGCGACGCCGATGGGCGAAGTATTTCCCTTGGCGCCTCTTGTTCTTGCCGTGACCGGCACGGTTCTGCTCGAATCGATCTTCGCTGGCAAGCCGGTGGCTGTTCTCGGCGGACATGGAATGCGCGACTATCCGGGCGTCACCGGCATCGAGTCGCCGGAAGACCTTCCCCCGGTTCTCGACGCTGCGACGAAAGGTCGCGCATGCGCGGCCACCCGCCACGAGGCTCGCAGTTTGCTCCAGTACCTTCACGCCACCAGCTACGCAGCGACGATCTGGGATCCCGTCTCGCATCCCGCCGATACGACGGAAAAGAACATAAGTGCCTTGACGACAGCTTTCACACGGGTCCTGGAGCAAATCCAGTGCCGGCCGTTGACGCTGGCTGAATCGATGTCCCGATGCGCTACCACGGCATGACCTCGACGGACGCTCGGGAACAGAAGGCCACCGTAGCGCCCGTCGCCGCAAACGCCCTGCGCGGGCTCTCCCCGCTGCGCTCGCTCGGCTGGTCCTTTGGATTGTTCTTCGCCGGTCTCGCTGTGGCACCCGTTCAGTCGGACATCGAGTACAGCGCGAGCGCGGTTGTCTATTTCCTCGTGTGCGCCGGTGCCGCATTTCTGGGCAGCGCGATCACCCTCCGGAAACCTGCACGGGTACGACCCGCAGGATCTTTCGCGTGGGATATCGCGGCCCGCCGCCTTACCTTGCTGGCCAGCATTGGAATCCTCTTGGCCGTCGTCGACCGATTCCTGATCCGTGGCGTGTCGATCGGTGCCGACGTATTCGAGGCGCGCAGCGTCATCGAAGAGGCTGGCAGCGGGCCTGTCGCAGTGGCCGCCGCCTTTCTCGCTTCGTTTGCGGCGTTCGGCTGGATCGGCATCCGCTTGGCGCGATCAACCGGGCAGCGGGTTCACTACGCAATCGAGTGCATCGCCATCGCGAACCTCGTCGCCTACGTCGCACTTTCCGTGGCCGTCGGTTCTCGGTCGGTCCTTTTCGTCTGCACGCTAGTGCATGTCTGCGCATTCCTGTGCCTGCGCCGCGCCAGAGGCAAGACACTCGGTATTCCCGGGATCGCGGGAAGCGTTGTCTTCGGCTTGCTCGTCATCGCCGTGCTGGCGTTCGTTTTTCAACAACGGCTCGCGTCGATGGGTCTTTCCGCAATAGACAGCATTCAGCTATCGGCTTACGCATTCACGCTGAAGCCGACGGACAGCGTGTTGATGTTCCTCGGCAGGAACGATCTCACCGAATCATTCGGCGCCGCTGTCTATAGCCTGATCCTGTATGTTTTCCACGGCTTCTACGAATTTCTCCTGGTATTCGACAACTACCAAGGCCCGTTGACGCACGGCGCCCAACTCTTCTGGCTTCCGATGAAAGTCGCCGGTATCGTGCTCCCCCTTCCTGAGCCGACCGACCTAGAGGCTTTCGCTGGCTATCGATCCGGCGTGTTCACGACCTTCGCGGGTCCGATGTACGTCGATTTCGGGCTCGCCGCCCCGGCATTCATCTTCCCCGTCTTCTACGCTCTGGCCATCCCCTTTCGGCGCCTCCGAAACGGCGACACGAGATGGTTCTTCGCCGCTCTGCAGGTCGTCGCGATAGCGGCGTTCGCTCCGATTGCGGGGCTGCTGCAATCGGCCGCAGGCATGATTCCATTGGTTGCGGCACTGTGCATGGTGCCCCTCGTGCCGGTGCGTTCGCCCCACCGCGGGCGCCGCACGAACCGACCCGTCTCATTGCCCGACGGCCAAATTGCCGGGCTCCGGCCTCAACCCTAGAGCGCGCCCCCGCTCGATTCCTGCGCCGGTCCGCAACCATGTCATCCGCCCTGAGATCGATTCTCGCTTCGCGCCCCGTCCGGTGGCTGAGCAGGGCCGCCATGATGGTTAGCCGCAGCCGCGGCCGAATGGCCAGCCACAGCCGGGCGCGAGCCCTGTTCCCGGATTGTCCGCAGGTGGTGCGCAACTGGACAACCTCGTACGCCTCCACCATTCACATCTTCGTCATGGCCGCGTACTCGCACACGCAATCGTTCGCGAGTGGGACTCTCACGTGGATCTTTCTGCTCCCCACTATTCGTGCGTCCTGCTTCCAGCCTGCGCCAGGGTCGAGATGACTGCAAGCCTCGCATCCGTCAAGCGCCTCGCACATCAAGCAGAGGCTGCGCTCTTGGGCCGTGCTCCGCTCCGCTGGTTGGTCCTTGCGCCGCAATGGTTGCTCTGCCGCCTGCTCTGGGTTTGGGGACGACTGCGCTTCGCTGCGTTGGTGCGCGATCGCGGGCCAGGGTGCGTTTGTCACTGGAACGCGGATCTCAAGTATCCGGACAACATCCATCTCGGCGAAGGCGTCGTGATCGGCGCCAACGTGAGCGTGGGCGCGCATAGTCCGATCCACATCGGAAACCGTGTGCGAATCTCGAAGGATGTACAGATCGAGACCGCCGGGCTGGATTTCACCTCGAGACCTCCGCCGTACCCGCACGTATCACAACCCATCGTCATCGAGGACGGGGTCTGGATCGGCACGCGGGCAATCGTCATGGGAGGCGTCAGCATCGGAGCGTATTCCGTGGTTGCGGCAGGCAGTGTCGTGACCCGCAACGTACCGCCCTACACCATCGTCGGCGGCGTGCCAGCGCACCCGTTGAAGACGCGTCTTCCCTTTGCGGAAGAGCCTGCCTCATGAACATCTCGAAAAAGTTGCAACATCTCGGCCGAGTGCTGGCGGACCGACGATGGTGGCCGTTCTATCTTCAGCGCCGCTTCCTGGCCTTGTCCTCGCGCGAGCGCGTGGCCTCCATGGTGGCCGCGCGCCTTCGCCCGAGTGCGGCCTTGCCGGAACTCGGTCTGGATTCCGCGGCGGCCCGTGACGTGGCCGCTCGAACCGATTCCCTAAACAGCGATGGGATCAGCCGCTACGACGGTTTGCTCGAGCCGAGACAGGCGGCCGAGCTATGCGACTATTTCATGTCGAAACCAGTCCAAGACCCCTATCGCAAGCAAGCACGGGGCTTCCTTCCGGACAGCCCGGCTCGAAACCCTGTCAGTCACATTGCGCACCACGACGCGCGTGACGTCGTTCTTGCCCCCTACCTGCTTGCGGTCGCCAATCGGCCGGACATCCTGGCCATTGCCTCGCGGTTTCTCGGTTGCAAGCCGACGTTGGGCTACCTGGCGGCTTGGTGGAGCTACCACACCGAATTGGGCGCCCAAGAGGCCGAGAACTTCCACCGCGACGTGGACGACTGGCGCTTTCTGAAACTCTTCATCTATCTGACGGACGTCGGGCCGAGCAATGGCCCGCACGTCTACGTGAGAACGTCCGCGGGAAGTCCGTTGCTTCGCAGGATCCGCCGCTTCGACGATGGGGACGTTCGACAGGCATTCGGCCAGGAAAACATCATCCAGCTCACGGCCGGCGCCGGAGATGCCTTTCTCGAAAACACGTTCGGAATCCACAAGGGGCAGCCGGTGATGCAGGGGCGGCGCCTGATCTTCCAGGCCGTATACAGCATGTCCCCCCTGCCCTACGGACCGAAGGAGCCCGTCGCACGCGCTGATGAAGTCGGCCCGCTCGGGAGCGGGAGGCCAGATCCATGGATCAACCGGCTCTATTTGTCATGACCATTGCGACGACGATCGATTTGAAGCAGATCCGTGGGAAGAAAAGAGCAAGTAAACGATGGAGCAGCCATGACGAATGACGCCGCGGACAAGGCCTTCTATGACGACCAAGGCGACGCCCAGGATCCCTTTTGGACGAATTGGCATCACTCTCCAAAGTTCACCTCCTACGTTCGAGTCTCGGAGTCTCTTGTGCGCCGACACTTCGCAAGCGGTCTGCACACCTCACTGGAGCTGGGCGCGGGAACTTGCACGCTTTCGCTTGCGTTGAGCCATTTGCCCATGCTGGGCCGAATGATCTGCATGGATATCAGCGCGGAGAGGATGCGCACGCTCGCGCCGAAAGTCGCTTCGACGATGACGCTCGCCAGACAGGACAAGCTCGAACACCTGGCGGGATCGTTCAACGAACGATTGCCCTTCGACGACTCGAGCATCGACCTCGTCCTCTTCGATGCCGCCCTCCATCACGCGAGCTCGCCGTGGGAGCTGCTGGCCGAATGCCGACGGGTTCTGCGGCCGGGCGGCCTGCTCGTCGCGCAGCGCGAGCAGTACCTGGCGACGTCGACCTTTCCCTACGTCCTGCGCCGTCTGTTGAAGACCGAGGAGGTACGCGCCGGAGTGGTCGAGAACGCCTTCCTGCGAGCCCAGTACGAGTACTTCCTGCGCGCACGTGGCTTCGAGCCGCGATTCACCGGCGTTGCGGAATCGGCGCTTCAGCGTGTGTTGTCCTTCTCGAACGGGATGC
>JAYSLR010000532.1:0-1508 GCA_043725365.1 Rhizobacter sp.
CCTTGCCCTTGGCCTGCGTCCCGTCGGCATTGCCACCCGAAGACGCGGTCCCATCGGCGCTCGCGGCACGTTCGAAGATGACCCGATACGCATACTCGGCGCGTCTCGCTGCCGCAGCCGCCGTTTCTAGCTGACGTTCCGCCTCGGTCGCCTTCGCCTCCTCGGTGTAGGAGCCGGCCTTCTCGCGCCCGGCCTGCCACTCGTGGAGCGATCCGACAGTGGCAAAACCCAGCCACACTGCCGCAGCCACCACGACCACCCGCCGCAGCAGCGGCACCACGCCAGTCTCCCAGGTTTCGCGCCAGCGTGGCATGCGCGACGCCCACGAGTCGGCCCGCGGCTGCAGGTCGAGCAGCTCGCGCAGGCGTTCCGCGTCCAGCCGTGGCACGCCGACCCGAAGGTTCACGATCTTGCGCAGATAGCGGTCGGCGTACGCAAGCGCCGCCATCGCCGCCGACGGTGGTGGCGCTCCGCCGTTGGCGCCGACCGCGTCGATCGCCGCCACGTCCTTGAAATGCAGCGCCACCTGCTGGCGCACCACGTCCTCGGCGATCCCCAGCACGATCACGCAAGGACCCGCGTCGGCGAGATAGTTGACGACCTCCAGCACCTCCACTGCCTTGGACGCGTCGCAGCGATCGAGGTCGTCGATGAAGAGCACCAGATGGTGCGGCGCCAGCGCCTCGGCCACCCAATGAAAGTGACGCCGGAAACGCTGGCGGAAGGCGGTCTGGTCGACCACGTCCGAAATCTTGAACGACTTCGCGAGCGTCGCCATCAGGATCGCCGGGCGCTCGGGAAACGCGCGCCACCAGTAGATGGCGATGAAGCCGACGGTTGCCGTCATGGCGATGGTCATCAGCGTGTCCAGCGCGACACCCGAGGTGTCGCGAAGCGCGTTCAGCACATGCGCTCCGAAGGCGCCGACCTCACCCGAGAACAGTTTCATCACGGCGTCGTTCTTCACCAGCCAACCACCCGCGGACATTACCCATCCCGTCGACCAGGCAACCATGGCAGCGGGAGCACTCGAGGGGTCACGCAACAGCGACTCAGCGCTCGACAGCAGTGCCGCGCCGAGGCCGAAGTGCGCCGCCCCGGCCACCAGGCCCGCCCCGAGCGTTGCCGCGAGCCAGGGTTGTTCGCACGTGCGTCGCCACAACAGTCGCGCGCGGAAGCGGATGCCGGTCGGCGTCAGCCAGAACGGGATCGCTTGCTCCCGCACGCTCTCCAGCAGCGCCGCAGCCAGCACCTCTTCCTTCTGGTGATGCCAGGCGTTGAACCACACGGTGCGGGTTCCGGCGCGCTCCAGTTGCCGGCGCAGCAACTGCATCAACGAGCTCTTGCCCTGCCCCCAGGGCGCGCCAACGACCAGCGTCAACGGTGGCCGCGTATCGCGATTCAGGAGGAACAGCGCCAGGGCGCGGGCAATCGGCGCGGCACCCAGGCGATCAGCGGTTTCGCGATCGATCGGCGCATCGGCGCGCCCGGTGTCGACGATGGAGCGC
>JAYSLR010000533.1:0-17462 GCA_043725365.1 Rhizobacter sp.
TTGCCGAGCCGCACCTTGCCGCACTGGCTCAGCATCATGTAGGCGTCCCAGCGGTCGTAGCCGAACTCGGCTTCCATCCACAGCACGAGTTCCTTGTAGGCGATGCGCGCGGCGTCCTCGAGCGGGCGCGCGCTGCCGATGCACATCACGATCCTGTCGTTCTCGAGGCGCGGCCAGTCGAGGGCCCAGCCCTTGATCAGGTCGACGTGGATCGTCGTCGTGCTCGGGTACTCGACCGCGGTGCCGCAGACCTCGCCGTCGCCCTGGCAGGCGTGCGCGTCGCCGATGAACAGCCGCGCGCCGGGCGTGCGCACCGGCAGGTAGGTGATGCTGCCCGGGCCCATGTCGGGCAGGTCCATGTTGCCGCCGTGCGCATCGGGGGTCAGCGTGTTGATCGAATCGATCTCGGGCGAACAGCTCAGCGTGCCGATGTGCGGCCGGTACGGCAGCGTGACCCGCGGGCTCCAGTAGACGCCCTGCTCGTCGACATCGATCTTGCGCACGATCTCGGGCAGCGAATCGGCCAGCAGCGCCGTCAGCGACGTGCCGGACAGCGCCCCGAACTGCGGGATCATCGCGCAGGTGCCGCGCGGGTTGTCGCCGCGCGGCGCCATCGACTCGATGTAGACCGCGAGCACGTCGCCCTTCTCGGCGCCTTCGACGACGATCGGCCCGTTCTGCGGGTTCACGAACGGCATCGTCAGCACCTTCGACGGCAGGTCCTGCGCCGTCTTCACCTTGCTGTCGAAGGCGTCGCGCGTCTGCACGACCACGCGGTCACCGGGGCGGATCGACAGCACCGGGTCGGTGTAGGGCCCGATCGTGAAATGGTAGGTGCCCTGACGCGCCTCGGTCAGCTCGTGGCTCGCGCCGACCGCGCCCTTGGCCACACCGCGCGTGTGCATGATCGATGTCTTCAACCAGTCCATGGGGGTCTCCTCGAAGGTCAGCCGTGCACGCCGGTGTACTCGCTCATCACCGCCAGGTCGCTGAGGTGTTCGCGCGGGATCTCCTCGCCGAGCTGGCCGCGCTTGATCACGAGCACGCGCTGCGAGACCGTGGCGATGAAGTCGAGGTTCTGCTCGACCAGCACGATCGTCAGGCCGAGCCGCTCGCGCAGCGAGGTCAGCGTCTGCGCGATCTCGTCGATGATCGACGGCTGGATGCCCTCGGTCGGCTCGTCCAGCAGCAGGATCTTCGGCCGGCCGGCGAGCGCGCGCGCGAGTGCGAGCAGTTGCTGTTCGCCGCCCGAGAGCGACCCGCCGGCGCGGTCGAGCAGCGGCACGAGGCGCGGAAAGTCGGCGAGCAGCGCGTCGAGCGCGGCAGGCGATCGCTCGCCGGTCTTGACGAGCCCCATGCGCAGGTTGTCGCGCGCCGACAGCGTCGCGAAGATCTCGCGCCCCTGCGGCACGTAGGCCATGCCGAGCCGGGCGCGGCCGTGCGGCGCCATGCGGGTGATGTCCTGACCGTCCAGGTGCACGCTGCCGGCGCTGGGCGCGAGCGCACCGATCAGGCAGCGCAGAAAGGTGGTCTTGCCCATGCCGTTGTGGCCGAGGATGCCGACGGATTCGCCGGCCGCGATCGTCATCGAGATGCGGTGCAGCACGGGGATGTCCCCATAGCCGGCGCTGAGTCCTGAAACGGCGAGCATGGCGGACGCGGCCCTCAGTGCGGCTTCTTGCCGAGGTAGATCTGCTGGACCATCGGGTCGCTCATGATCCTGTCCGGCGTGTCCTCGCGGATCACCTGGCCCTGGTGCAGCACCGTCACCTTCTTCGCGATCATGCGGATGAAGCTCATGTCGTGCTCGACCACGACGAGCGCGTGCTGGCGGTTGATCTCGAGGATCAGCTCGGCGGTGCGTGCCACCTCGGCGTCGCTCATGCCGGCGGCCGGCTCGTCGAGCAGGATCAGCGGCGGATCGGCCGCGAGCACCACCGCGAGCTCGACCCACTGGCGCTGGCCGTGCGCGAGCGTGCCGGTGATCGCCGCGGACTCGGCCAGCATGCCGACACGCTCGAGCGTCGTGCGCGTCACCTCGTTCGCCAGCTTCGGCGGGTTGACGCGGCGCGCCGAGAGCCAGACGTTCTCCCACACCGACAGGCCGTTGAACAGGCTGGGCACCTGGGTCTTGATGCCGATGCCCAGGCGCCCGGGCTCGTGCGGCTGCATGCGCGAGATGTCCTTGCCGCGAAACAGGATCTGGCCCGACGTGGGCTTGACCTGCCCGGTCAGCAGCTTGAAGAAGGTGCTCTTGCCCGCGCCGTTCGGCCCGATCACGCAGCGCAGCTCGGCCTCGGCCAGCGTGAAGTTGACGTCGCGCGTCGCGTGCACGCCGCCGAAGCGCACGTTGAGGTCGCGCGTCTCGAGCAGGGGCGTGACGCCGGCAGCGCTCATCGTGCCCGACTCAGGCCTGCCGCTCTTCGACCGACGCGGGCGCCGGGGCCACGCCGCGCGCGCGCGGCCGCCGCGCCCACAGGCGCTGCAGCAGGTCGCCGAGGCTGGGCACCAGGCCCCTGGGAACCAGCAGCACGAACAGCACCAGGATCGCCCCGAGCACCAGGTTCGAATTGAAGGTCTGCTGGGTGCCGATCTGCGTCGTCAGCCACTGGATCAGGATGCAGCCGACCACCGGACCGATCAGCGTGCCCATGCCGCCGACGATGACCCAGATGATGATCTGCGCCGACTGCGCCAGGCCGAAGATCGTCGGGCTCGTGAACGAACCCCAGTTCGCGAACAGACAGCCCGCCAGCCCGGCGATCGCGCCGCCGAGCGTGAACGCGAACAGCTTGTAGGCGCGCGCGTCGTAGCCGAGCAGCTGGGCACGCTGTTCGTTCTCCTTGATCGCGACGATGACGTGGCCGATGCGCGAGGCGATCAGCAGGCGCAGCCCCGCGTAGACCACGATCAGCAGGCCGAGCGCGAGGTTGAACATGCCGCGCGGCGTGATCGTCTCGTCGATGTTGCCGGGCCAGTTCAGCGGCGGGATCGCCGGAATGCCGTTGAAGCCGCCCAGCGGCGCCGTGCCGATCTTCCATTCGGGGCCGGCGGTGGAGTTGACGAAGTTGAACAGGATCAGCGTCACGGTCAGCGTGATCACGCCCATGTAGACGTCCGACAGGCGGCCGTAGAAGATCACGTAGCCGAGCAGCAGCGCGAACAGCGCCGGCACCACGATCGACAGCAGGAAGGGCACGGTGCTGTCGCCGATATTGCCGACCGCGATCGCGTAGGTGTAGGCGCCCAGGCCGAAGAACGCCGCCTGGCCGAAGCACAGGATGCCGCCGAAGCCCCAGATGAACCCCAGGCTCACCGCGAGCATCGACATCACGAGGTAGATCGTCACCTGGATCAGCGTGAAATCGTCGATGAAGCTCGGCAGCCCGATCAGCAGCGCGACGCCGATCGCGATGCACACGGCCGCGCTCTTCCACGAATTCACGAACCCCGCCAGCGTACTGCTCACAACGAACCCTTGAAGAAGCGCCCGGTGATGCCCTGCGGCAGCAGGCGCAGCATCACGATCGCCGCGAACAGCAGCGCCACCTCGCCGAACACCGGGGTCGTCAGGAAGGCGGCGATCTGGTTGATCGCGCCGAAGAAGGTCGACGCGCCCACCAGGCCCGCGAGGATCGCCGGCCCGCCGCCGATCACCGTGATGAAGGCCTTCGCGATGAAGGCGGAGCCCATCGTCGGCACGACGCCGGTGAGCGGCGCGAGCAGCCCGCCGGCCAGACCCGACAACGCGGCGCCGACCGCGAAGGTGACCGAATAGACGCGGCTCGGGCTGATGCCCAGCGCATCGGCCATGCGCGGGTTCTGCATCGTGCCGCGCGCGATCAGGCCGAGCTGGGTCTTCATCAGCACGGCCCGCAGCGCCAGCGCCAGCACCACCGCCACCCCGATGATCACGAGCGTGTAGACCGAGACCGAGTAGCTGCCGATCGTGAAGCTGCCCAGCGGTGTGGAGATGCCGGCGGTCGTGTTGCCCAGCAGCGAGGTGACGATGCCCACCAGCAACAGCGACAGGCCCCAGGTCGCGAGCATCGTGTCGATCATCCGGCCGTACAGGCGCCGGATCACGAGCCGTTCCAGGACCATGCCGATCAGCCCGACGGCCAGCGGCGCGGCGACGAAGATCGCGACCCACAGGTTGATGCCGAGCTTCAGCGCCCCGAGCGTCGCGTAGCCGCCCAGCATCAGGAACTCGCCGTGCGCGAGGTTGATGACCTTCATCATCCCGAAGATGACGGCCAGCCCCGCGGAGATGATCACGAGGCTGGCGATGCCGTACAGCACCTGGATGACGACGATGACGGCGAGGTCCATGCGGGTGGAAGCGTTGGTCGGCAGTTCAGACCTTGATCACGTACTGCTGGTTGTCCTTGGGGTTCTTCTTCAGGTTGCACACCGCGCTGGTGTCCGAGGGCGGCGCCTGGTTGAAGGTCTCGAGGATCTTGAACTTCTTGGCCTGCACTTCCGCCAGGCTCACGTTGAGCACGCAGTGGTGGGTCGCGGAGTCGATCGACACCTTGCCGCTCGGCCCGTCGATCGCGATGCCCGTCTCGAGCGCCGCGGTCACCTTCGCGTTGTCGACGGAGCCCGCCTTCTTCACGCCGGCGGCCCAGAGCTTGAAGCCCTGGTAGGTGCCGCAGGCCAGTTCGGTGACGTTCGGGTAGTCGGCACCGAAACGCTTGTGGAAGCGCTCGAGGAAGGCCTTGTTGCCGGGGGTCGCGATGCTCTCGAAGTAGTTGTAGGCCAGCAGGTAGCCGTTCGCCTCTTCGGCCGACAGCACGATCTGCTCGTTGCCGACGCCGAAGGTCGACGAGGCGAGCGGGATCTTCTTGTTGAGGCCGGCCGCCGCCCACTGGCGGTAGAACGAGATGTGCGCGCCGCCGACCAGCGCCGAGAACACCATGTCGGGCTTGGCGGCCTCGATCTTCGAGATGGTCGGGCCGAAGTTGGTGACGTCGAGCGGGAAGAACTCGATCGCGACGGTGCTGCCGCCGTTCTCCTGGGCGAACTTCTTGACCCACTGCGAGGTGATCTGGCCGTAGTTGTAGTCGGCGGCGATCACGTAGATCTTCTTGCCCCACTTCTTCATCGCGTACGGCACGAGCTTGCCGACGGTCTGCGCCGGCGTCACGCCGGTGCAGAAGATGTCGCGGTCGCAGACGCCGCCCTCGTACTGGGTGTTGTAGAAGTACAGCGTCTTGTAGCGATCGAGCACCGGGCGGATCACCTCGCGCGAGGCCGACGTGATGCCACCCATCACGACCGCGACCTTGTCCTTCAACGCCGCCTGCTGCGCGAACTGCGTGTACAGCTGCATGTTCGACTGCGGGTCGTAGCTGACCAGCCGGACCTTCTTGCCGAGCAGCCCGCCGGCGGCGTTCTGCTCCTCGATCGCCAGCGTCAGTGCGTCCTCCATCGGCTTGCCGTAGATGTCCAGGCCGCCCGACAGGTCGTGGATGCTGCCCACGGCGATATCGTCGCCGGCCGCGAACGAACGGCTCGGCAACAGCAGGCCGGACCCGCTGGCGACGGCCGCGTAACCCGAGGTCTTGATGAATTGACGACGATCCATGAGCTCAGCTCCAGTTGGTGGTGATGTGGCTTGGGGTGGGTAAGAAAGACTCGCGCGGCGGGGGTGCTCGGGCTTCGAAGGGTCAGAACGTCTTCCAGTCGCCGGACTGCTCGAAGGCCAGCGCCGCGCGGTAGATCGTGCCCTCATCGTAGTCCTTGCCGATCAGCATCAGGCCGACCGGCAGCCCGTCGACGAGGCCGCACGGGATGCTCATCGCCGGGTGCCCGGTGATGTCCATCGGGCAGGTGTTGGGCAACATCTCGAACGCACGCTGGATCACCTCGGCGAGCGGCGCATCGGGCTTGGGCAGCGGTGTCGCGGTCAGCGGCAGCGTGGGCATCAGCAGCAGGTCGAAATCGCCGAGCGCCGTGTCGTAGGCCTGCTTCAGCTGGCGCGTCAGGTTCTGCGCCTTGCCGTAGTAGTGGCCGCAGTAGTTCTGGATGAAATACTCGCCCAGCACCATCGTGATCTTCAGCGTCTCGGAGAGTTCGTCGGCGCGTTGGCGCCAGCCGTTGTGATAGTCGATCAGCGCGGTGTCGAACAGGCCCTTGTAGTTGAAGCCGTAGCCGTTGTCCTTCATCATCTGCTGGGTCGCGCCCTCGGCGGCGATCGGCAGCCAGATCGCCGGCCCGACGCTGTGCATCGGGATCGAGACCTCGGCGACCGTCGCGCCCAGCTTGGCCAGACGATCGGCCGCCTGCCGAACCTTGGCGTCGACCTCGGGCATCGACTGCGGCCAGCCGAAGCCCTCCTTGACGATACCGATCTTCATGCCCTTGACGCCGCCCTTCATCAGCTGCGTGTAGGGCTTGGCGGCCTGGCCGGCGTGCTGGCGGGGGTCGAGTCCGTCGGGGCCGGCGAGCACCTCGAGCATCAGTGCGTTGTCGGACACGTTCCTCGTCATCGGCCCGGTGTGGTCGATCGTGACCTCGATCGGCATCACGCCGGTGTAGGGCACGAGGCCATGGGTGGGCTTCATGCCGTAGACGCCGCAATACGATGCCGGCATGCGGATCGAACCGCCCTGGTCGCCGCCGATCGCGAGATCGACCTCGCCGGCGGCGAGCAGTGCCGCGCTGCCCGACGAGGAGCCACCGGCCGAATAGCCGTGGCGGTGCGGGTTGTGGACCGGGCCGGTGGCGCTCGTGTGCGAGCCACCCGAGAAGCAGAACAGTTCGCACACCGACTTGCCGACGACCGTGGCGCCGGCGTCGAGCAGGCGCGTGATGATGGTCGCGTCGAGGGTCGGCACGAAGCCTTCCATCGTCGGCGAGCCGTTCATCATCGGCACGCCGGCGACGCAGACGTTGTCCTTGATGACGACGGTCTTGCCGGCCAGCTTGCCGCCCGAGGCGCCGGTGATCGTCGTCTTGACGTACCAGGCGCCGTAGCGGTTCTCGTCGCCGCTCGGCCGGTACGAGCTGCCGCGCGGGTACTTCACCGCGGGCACGAAATCGGCCATCTCGTCGACGGCGTCGTAGGCGTCGAAATTGGGCTGCAACAGCTGGCGATAGGCCTCGGCCTTGGCGTCGTCGAGATGGATGCCGAGACTGAGTGCGACGGCCTTGACCTGGCCTGCGGAAGGACGTTTGACTGCCATGGGTGACTCCGTCAACGAAGGGTGGATAGAGACGGCCTGCCGGGTGGGGCCGGACGCCGGGCCGGCGCTTCGATCAGCGATTCGCCGCGCGCCGGGCCATTGTGCGAGGGCATATTTTCCAAGTCAAGCATTTTGTTTGCCTTGGAAAATAAATGCCGGCAGCCCACCACATCGCGGCCGTCGACGACAGCCTCCGCAGCCGAGCTACAGGCGGCTCACCACGCGGAACACGTGACCTTCTGCGACCGCGATGTAGGTCGGCGCGAGGTTCGTGCCGTCACTCAGGTAGACCGCTTCGCGCGCGCTGCGATAGGTCAGCGGCTCCCGGCCCCCGCTCGCCCACTGGCCGGGCTCGACCTGCCCGCGCTCGAGCAGCGAGGCGAGGAAGTGCACGCCTTCGTAGGTCGACTGGCCGAGCGCGTTCAGCGTCGGAGCGCGCTCGCCGAAGTGGTTGTGGTAGCGCTCCTTGAATGCGAAGTTGGCATCGGTCGAGAGCGTCGCGAAGTAGCTCGATGCGACGTAGAGCCGCTCGGTGTTCTGCGCGCCGATCGCGAGCAGCTCGTTTTCCTCGATCGCGCACGACAGGCGCAGCGTCGAGCGCGCCATCCCTTCTTCGCCGAATGCACGGTTGAACGCGATCGCGTCTTCGCCGACGAGCGACAGCAGCACCGCGTCGGCCCCGGCGCGCCGCAGCGTGGCCAGCTGGGCCGAGTAATCCGTCGTGTGCAGGGGCACGTAGTCCTCGGACACCACATCGGCCCCGCACTGCGCGATGTAGTCGCGCGCCAGCCGGTTGGACACGTGCGGCCACACGTAGTCGTTGCCGAGCAGCCCCCAGCGCCGCGGCCGCTCGCGCTTCGCCAGCCAGGTGATGGCCGGTTGAAGCTGCCGTTCGGGGGTGTCGCCGATCGCGAACACACCGGGTGTGCTCTCGCCCCCTTCGTAGAGCGGCGTGTAGACGAACGGGACGAGCCCGGCGATCGCCGACAGCACGCGCTGGCGCACGTGGCTCGTGTGCATGCCGACCACCGCATCGATCTCGCCCGAATGGACGAGATCGCCGAGCACGCTCTCGAGCATCGGCGCATCGTCGTCGGCATCGACGGCGATCAAGCGGCACGATCGCCCGCCGATGCCCGAGCCGCGGTTCAGCTCGGCCGTCGCGAGCCTGGCCGACGCCAGCGCCGACGGACCCCAGATGCCCGTCAGCCCGCCGAGCGGCACGCACAGGCCGATGTTCAGCTCCCGGCGCTGCGCGCGCGGGCCGGCATCGATGTCGGGCGCTCCCGGCCAGAGCGACGGCGCGCCACGGCTCCTGCGGCCGTACATCTTCAATCCCGTGGCGGGGACGAATCCTGCTGACACTGCCATCGTTGCTCCGAGGATATGCACCAAGTGGTGGCCCCAACGGGACCGCCGACGCGGGGTCGGCACCAATATATTCCGCGGCGGCCGGTTCCCGCCCCGGTGCTTTCACTGTCCGGCGGTTTCGGGCCGCCGCCGACCGATCGCGAGCATCTCCCATGCCAGCACGAAGGCCGGCCCGCGCCGTCGATCAGCGCTGCACGAGTTCGGCGGACTGGATGCGATGCACGCCCTGCGCGGCCATGTCGTGCCAGGCCGCGTCGAGCGAACCGTCGAGATCGATCGCACGCGTCGCGTCTTCGACGACCCAGGTCTCGTAGCCGGCACGGCACGCGTCGATCGCGGTCCAGGCGACGCAGAAATCGGTCGCCAGCCCGACCACGAACAGGCGCCTGATGCCACGCTGGGTCAGGTAGCCGTCGAGCCCGGTCCGGGTCGTGCGGTCGGCCTCCTGAAACGCCGAATAGCTGTCGACGAGCGGATGAAAGCCCTTGCGGACGATGACCTGGGCCTGCGGCACACGCAGGTCGGCGTGCAGCTCGGCATCGGCCGTGCCCTGCACGCAGTGGTCGGGCCAGAGCACCTGCCTGCCGTAGGCGAGCTCGACGACATCGAACGGCCGCTTGCCGGGGTGGCTGCTCGCGAACGAGGCATGGCCGGTCGGGTGCCAGTCCTGTGTCAGCACGGCGTTCTCGAACAGCGGCGCCAGGCGGTTGATGACCGGCACCACCTCTTCACCGCGCGGGACCGCCAGGCCACCGCCGGTGACGAAGCCGTTCTGCACGTCGACGACCAGGAGTGCGGTCTGCGCGTCGGGTCGGGGCGCGCGGGGGCGCGCGGAATCGGCTGGAGACATCGTCCTCCTCGGTGCGGGCTGGGTTTCGGCGAATACTTTCCCCGGAAACAATTGGGGAATAGAATCCGGCCACGGAACAATTCTTGTCGCAAGACGATGGCCGAGCAAGACCTTTCGCAATACCTCGCCTTCCTGCTGGCATCGGCGCATCGCCAGATGCGGATCGGGCTCGGTCAGTCGATGGGCGACGCCGAGTTCAACGAGGAGCACTGGCGGATCCTGCAGGTGCTGTCCGACGAACAGGGCCGCTCGATGGGCGAGCTGGCCGAACGCGTGCTGCTGAATGGCCCCGCGCTCACCAAGAACATCGACAAGCTCGTCAGCCGCGGGGTCGTGCAACGCGCCGCCGACCCCGACGACAACCGCCGGGTCCTGGTCTACATCAGCGACCTGGGCCTGGAGACGGTGGCCCGCCTGAAGCAGCGCGTCGACGCCCACCACGAGAGCATCGAGGAGGTGCTCGGGCCGCGCAAGACGAACCAGCTCAAGCGCCTGCTCGAAACCTTCATCGCCGGATCCGCGCCGGGCTGACCCGTCAGGCTGGAAGCGCCTGAAAGTTGTCGGGCTGCGGGGCGGCCGTGCACTTTCCTTCACCGCGCTTGAGCAGCGTCAACACGGCCCGGCCGCCGCAGGCGCATCGTCGCTTCATGCTGACTCGTCCGAGAGACCGACATGAACACGCTGCGTAATCTGCTGTTGACTTCCGTTTTCGCGCTGGCCGGCGCTGCCGCATCGGCCCAAGGCGCGCCGGGGTCGGGTCCGGGCATGGGGATGCACGGCGTCGGGCCGGCCGCCAGCGCGGCGGGCATGGGCATGGGCCCCCACGGCATGCGCGGCGCGCAGGCCGGCGCGGGCTACACCTACGGCTGGTCGATGATGAGCTCCAAGGAGCGCAACGAGCATCAGCAACGCATGCGCTCGATGAAGACCTACGAGGAATGCAAGGCCTACAGGGAGCAGCATCACGCCGAGATGGCGGAACGCGCCAAGGCGCAGGGTGGCAAGGCACCTGCACAGCCTCGGCGTGATGCGTGTGCCGGACTCAAGCGCTGAGCCGCCGGGTCGGGGTCGCAGTTCTTGGCGGGCCGGGTCCGCTTGATACCTATCGCAGCTCGCCCGGCCGACGACCTGACGCCGGCCGGTGAGCCCGACATCGGGGCGGCGTCGATCGCGGTCGCGCTCGCGGCGCTGCGGGTGAGTACCGACACCGGGCTCACGCTGGCGGAGGTGGACAGCCGCCGGAAGGAGCACGGCTACAACGAAGTGGCCGCGCAGCGGGAGCACCCGGTCCTCGCGTTCCTCGGCAAGTTCTGGGGCGTCTCGGCGTGGATGCTCGAACTGATCATGGTCCTGTCGGCGATCCTGCGGAAGTTCTCGGACTTCGCCGTGGTCGGCGCGTTGCTGGTCGTCAACGCGGTGGTCGGCTATGCGCAGGAACATCGGGCGGCCGGCGTCGTGCAGACGCTGCGACGGCGCCTGCAGGTCAGTGCGCGCGTTCTGCGCGAGTCCAGCTGGCGGGTCGTTCCGGCCCGTGAACTGGTGCCCGGTGACATCGTCCGCGCGCGTGCCGGCGACATCGTCCCGGCCGACCTGAAGCTCCTCAGCGGGGCCCTGAGCGTCGACCAGTCGGCGCTCACCGGCGAATCGAAGGATGTCGACAAGGCGGCCGGCGACGTGCTCTCGTCGGGGTCCGTCGTGCGTCGCGGCGAAGGCAACGGCGTGGTGCTGCTGACCGGGGCGCGGACCTACTTCGGCCGCACCACCGAACTCGTGCAGTCGGCGCGCCCGAGACTGCACATCGAGGCGGTGGTGGCGAAGATCGTGCGCTGGCTCTTCGCCATCGTCGGTGTGTTGCTGGGCGTGGTGTTCGTGCTGGCGCTGATTCGCGGCACGCCGCTGCTCGAGGTCGTCCCGCTGATGCTGGTGCTGCTGATGAGCGCGGTGCCGGTGGCCCTGCCCGTCATGTTCACGGTCAGCATGGCCGTCGGATCGAAGCAGCTCGCCAGACACGGCGTGCTCGTCACCCGCCTCAGCGCCGCGGAGGACGCCGCGACGATGGACGTGCTCTGCGTCGACAAGACCGGCACGATCACGATGAACCAGCTCGCCGTCACCGGCGTGATCGCGCTCGAGGGCGCGACCGAGGCCGACGTGCTGTTCGCCGGGGCGCTGGCATCGCAGGAGGCGAATCAGGATCCGATCGACCTGGCCTTCCTGGCGGAGGCCCGGGCCCGGCGCGTCTTCGATGCACTGCCGAAGGCCACGCCGATCTCGTTCGCGCCGTTCGACGCGACGAGCCGGCGGACCGAGGCGGTGGTCGATCTGGACGGCCAGCGCCTGCGGGTCATGAAGGGCGCCGTGCGCACGCTCGCCGCGGCCTGCGGCCTGCCGCCGGCCGCGATCGAGGCGCTGGAGGCGCGCGTTGGTGCGGCCGCCGCGAAGGGCCATCGGACGCTGGCGGTGGCGCGCGGCCCGGAGACCGGCCCGCCCGAGCTGATCGGGCTGGTGACCCTGTTCGACCCGCCGCGACCCGAGGCCGGGCAGCTCATCGCCGAGCTGCGCCGCCTCGGCGTCTCGGTGAAGATGCTGACCGGTGACGCGCTGGCGGTCGCGCGCGACATCGCGCAGGGCGTTGGGCTGCCCAACATCGTGCGCGTGTCGGACCTGAAGGCCACGAGCGCGCGCGCCGGCGGCGCGGCGGTCGACCTGCTGGCGGGCGCGGACGGGTTCGCCGAGGTGTACCCGGAGGACAAGTACATCGTCGTGCAGCACCTGCAGGCGTCAGGTCACGTGACCGGCATGACGGGTGACGGCGTCAACGACGCGCCGGCGCTGCGCCAGGCCGAAGTCGGCATCGCCGTCAGCACGGCGACCGACGTGGCCAAGGGCGCTGCGAGCGTGGTGCTGACCGAGCCGGGGCTGACCAACATCGTCGCGCTGGTCGAGCAGGGACGCGCGATCTACCAGCGCATCCTGACCTGGATCATCAACAAGATCAGCCGCACGATCATGAAGTCGACCTTCGTCGCGATCGCGTTCGTCGTGACCGGCCAGTTCGTCGTCTCCGCGTTTGCGATGCTGTTGCTGGTGTTCATGACGGACTTCGCGAAGATCGCGCTGGCCACCGACCAGGTGCGGCCCTCCGACCGACCCGAGACCTGGAACATCGGGGGTTTCATCGCCGTCTCGGCGGCGCTGGGCCTCGCGATGGCGGCCGAAGCGCTCTTCGCGCTGTGGGTCGGCTGGTCGCGGTTCGGCCTGCACCTGGACCAGGCTGCGCTGCACACGTTCAGCTTCCTGACGCTGCTCTACTTCGCCGTGTTCTCGATCGTGTCCGCGCGCGAACGCCGCTGGTTCTGGGCCACGCTGCCGAGCACGACGCTGCTGGCGGCGCTGACGGCGGACACGCTGGTCGGCACGACCCTGACGTTCGCAGGACTTCCGGGGCTCTCGCCGCTGCCGGGCGGGCAGACGCTGGCGATCCTCGCCTACGCCATGGTCTGCTGCCTCGTGGTCAACGACAGTGTGAAGGTCCTGATGATCAGGCGCCTGGCTCGAAGGACGCCGTCCGCCCCGGCCTGAGCGCCGCGCGAGCCTTCGTCGCGAAACTTGATCGCGAACAAGGCCGGCGAGCGGGCTCCGATCACACACTCGCGATCGAGATCCACTGTGCCGGAACGACCCATGAAGACGCGCCGCTGCGATCGTGCCGAGGCGATCGCACGAAAGACTTGCACGCCCGCCCTCCTGGGCGTCCTGGTCGCGGCCCTGCAGGCCTGCGCATCGGTGCCATCGCGCCCTGCCGCGAGCATGCCGGTCGAGCTGCCCGCCGCATGGTCGGTCAGCGACAACGCGGCATCGACCGACATCGCGTCGCTCGTGCGCTGGTGGACGCGCTTCGGCGACCCGCTGCTCGCTCGCCTCGTCGATCAGGCGCTTCACGCCAACACCAGCGTGGCCGGCGCGCAGGCGGCGCTGCGACAGGCCCGCGCGCTGCGCGACGTCGCCGCGGCCGGATTGCTGCCCTCGGTCACGGGCTCGGCATCGGCACAACGCAGCAAGGGGCGCAGCGGCACCGGCAACGACTTCCAGGCCGGCCTGGACGCGAGCTGGGAGCTCGACCTCTTCGGTGCCAACCGGAGCGCGCTGGGCGCCGCCGAGGCCTCGGCCCGGGCCAGCGCCGCCACCCTCGGCGACGTGCGCGTGTCGATTGCCGCCGAGGTGGCGCTCGACTACATCGCGCTGCGCAACGCCCAGGCACGGTGGGTGATCGCGCAGGCCAATCTGGCCAGCCAGCAGGAGACGCTGCAGCTCACGCAGTGGCGGCTGCAGGCCGGCCTGGTCACCTCGCTCGAGGCCGAGCAGGCGCGCGCCGCGACCGAACAGACCGGCGCCCAGTTGCCGGCGCTGCAATCCAGCATCGAGCAGGGCCGCCATGCGTTGGCGGTGTTGACCGGTCGCCCGCCGGCGGCCTTGTCGGTCGAGTTGGCGGCGCTGGCCCCGGTGCCGCAGACGGCCGACGACCTGGCCCTGAGCCTTCCGGCCGACACGCTGCGCCAGCGCCCCGATGTCCGCGCCGCAGAGCAGCAGGTGGTGGCCGCCGCCGCCCGCGCCGACCAGGCCGACGCGGCTCGCCGGCCGGCGTTCCGGCTCGGCGGCTCGCTGGGCCTGGCCGCGCTCACGCTGGGCTCGCTGACGAGCAGCGGATCGGTCGTCGGTGCGCTGGTCGCCAGCGTGTCGATGCCGGTGTTCGACGGCGGTGCGGCGCGGGCCCAGCTGCGCGCCCAGGAAGCGGCGCTCGATCAGGCGCGCGCGGCCTACCGGGCCACCGTGCTGACCGCGCTGCAGGACGTGGAAGACGCGCTGGTCGCGCTGCGCGGCGACCGCGAACGCCTGCGCCACCTGCAGCAGGCCGCCGAGGCCGCCGGCAACGCCGCGCTGCTGGCACGCCAGCGCTACGGCAGCGGGCTGGTGGACTTCCAGACCGTCCTCGAAACCCAGCGCACGCAGCTCAGCACCCAGGACGGCGTGGCCAGCGCGGGGGCCGACATCAGCGCCGACCACGTGCGCCTGTACAAGGCGCTCGGCGGCGGCTGGCGTCCCGACGACAGCGATCCGGCACCGACCGCCGCCGACAGCGCCGACCCGGCACCCCGCTCATGAGCACCCCCACCCCAGCCGACGCCGCGCCGATGCCGACGGTCGAGACCCAGACCCAACTCGCGGCCCTGCTCGACGAGCCCGCGGCACGCGCCTGGTACCGGCGCCCCGCGCTGTGGGGCGGCGTGCTGCTGCTGGCGCTGGCCGCGGCCGGGCTGTGGTGGTGGCAGGCGCGGCAGGTCGCGGCGGCGGCGCCGAGCTACACGACGCAGGCGGCGACGCGCGGCAACCTGACACTGACCGTCACGGCGAACGGCACGCTGCAACCGACGCGCTCGATCAACATCGGCAGCGAGCTGTCGGGCACGGTGTTGAAGGTCGCCGTCGACGTCAACGACAAGATCGGCAAGGGCCAGGTCCTCGTCGAACTCGACACCGCCAAGCTGCGCGATCAGATCCTGCGCTCGCGCGCGTCGCTGGCCGCCGCCAGCGCGAAGGTCGCGCAGACCGTCGCCACGGTGGCCGAAGCCCGCGCCGGCCTGGGGCGACTCGAGGAGGTGGCACGCCTCTCGGGCGGCAAGGTGCCGTCGAAGGCCGAGCTCGACAGCGGGCGCGCGACGCTGGATCGCGCGATCGCCGACGAAGCCAGTGCCCGCGCCGGCGTCGACGATGCCCGGGCGGCACTGTCCACCGACGAGACCAACCTGTCGAAGGCCTCGATCCGCGCGCCCGCCGACGGCGTGGTGCTGACGCGCAACGTGGACCCGGGCAATGCGGTGGCGGCCTCGCTGCAGGCGGTGACGCTGTTCACCGTCGCCGAGGACCTGACGAAACTGCGCCTGTGGGTCTATGTCGACGAGGCCGACGTCGGCTCGGTCGCGACGGGCCAGGACGCCACCTTCACCGTCAGCGCCTACCCGAGCCGCAACTTCCCGGCGCGCGTGACCCGCGTCGGGTTCGGGTCGACCATCACCGAGAACGTCGTCACCTACCTGACCTACCTCGACGTGGACAACGCCGACCTCAGCCTGCGCCCCGGCATGACGGCCACCGCGACGATCACCGCGACGCGGCGCAGCGACGTGCTGCTCGTGCCCAACACCGCGTTGCGCTTCGCGCCGACCGACGCGGCCGTCGCCGCGAAACCCGCGGCCAGCGGCGGCATCGTCTCCGCGCTGACACCGCGCATGCCGCGCAGCGGCACGCGCAGTCCGGCCGCGGCCGGCGCCAGCACGGCCACCGCGCGCCGGGTCTGGGTGCTGCGCGACGGCCAGGCCGTGGCGGTGACGGTGACGCCCGGCATCAGCGACGGCCGCATGACCGAGATCATCGGCGGTGACCTGCAGGCCGGCATGCAGGTGATCACCGACCAGAAGACCGCGGCCGCGAAATGAACGCGTCCGCCGGTGCGCCGCTGATCCGCCTGCGCGGCGTGACCAAGGCTTACGGCAGCGGCCAGGCGCGGCTGATGGCCCTGGCCGGCATCGACCTGGACATCACCGCCGGCGAGTTCGTCGCGATCATGGGACCGAGCGGTTCGGGCAAGTCGACCGCGATGAACATCCTGGGTTGCCTGGACACGCCGAGCAGCGGCCAGTACCTGTTCCAGGGTGCGCATGTCGAAGCCTTGTCGCGCGACCAGCGCGCGCGGCTGCGGCGCCGCTACCTGGGCTTCGTGTTCCAGGGCTTCAACCTGCTGCCGCGCACCTCGGCGCAGGAGAACGTCGAGCTGCCGCTGCTGTACCGCGGCGAGAACGCGGCCACGCGGCACGCGGCCGCGGCCCGCGCGCTGGCGTCGGTCGGCCTGGGCGGCTGGGAACATCACACGCCGGCCGAGCTGTCGGGCGGGCAGCAGCAGCGGGTGGCGATCGCGCGCGCGATCGTCACCGAACCGGCGGTCGTGCTGGCCGACGAGCCGACCGGCAACCTCGACACCCAGCGCAGCCGCGAGATCATGGTGCTGCTGCGCGGCCTGAACCTCGACCACGGCATCACCGTGCTGATGGTCACGCATGAAGCCGACATGGCGGCCTATGCGCGGCGGCTGGTGCGCTTCGTCGACGGCCGCATCGACAGCGACGCGCCGAACCCGCACCCGGTCGTCGCCGACGACCCTGCGACCGCGGCGGCGCCTGCGGAGGCGCGCTGATGCTGCTGAGCACGCTGTTCCTGGCGCTGCGTTCGATCCGGCGCAACCTGCTGCGCTCGTTCCTGACGGTCCTGGGCATCGTGATCGGTGTCAGCGCGGTCATCACGATGGTCACGCTCGGCCATGGCGCGACGCAGGCGGTGCAGATGCAGATCTCCAGCCTCGGCACCAACCTGCTGATGGTGCGCCCGGGCCAGCGCCAGGGGCCGGGCGGCGGCGGCGCGGGCGGCGCGCCGTCGTTCAAGGAAGCCGACGCGCAGGCGATCGCTGCGCAGATCGGCGGCGTCGCGGCGGTGGCGCCCGAGGGCCGCGCCGGCGCCACGGTGGTCGGCAACGGCCGCAACTGGGCCACCAGCGTGATCGGCAGCAGCAACGACTGGTTCGAGACCGGCAACTGGAAGCTCGCGTCCGGGCGCCCGTTCAGCGACGAGGAACAGCGCGCCGGCGCCGCCGTCTGCATCGTCGGCGAGACGGTGCGGCGCGAGATCTACGGCGGCACGCGCGGCCTGGGCGAGCCGTTGCGCATCAAGCAGTTCTCGTGCGAGGTGATCGGCGTGCTCGCGTCCAAGGGGCAGGCCGCGATGGGCAACGACCAGGACGACACCGTCGTCGTGCCGCTGCACACGCTGCAGCGCCGCGTCACCGGCAACCAGCGGGTCAACACGCTGCTGGTGTCGATGCAGGACGGCAGCGACAGCACCCGCATCAAGGCCAGCCTGGGGCAGCTGCTGCGCGAGCGCCGCAAGCTCGCCCAGGGCGAGGATGACAACTTCAACGTGCTGGATACGCAGCAGTTGGCCGA
>JAYSLR010000534.1:0-2632 GCA_043725365.1 Rhizobacter sp.
CGTGGACCGACGCCTTGCGCGAGCCGGCAGCGGCAACACCCGCCGTGGCAAGCACCACCACGCCACGGACCGTGGCGCTGTTGCAGGCACAGGGCGGCACGGTCGACCAGCCCGGCAGCCCTTTCGCCGGCTGGCGCGGCACGCTGCAGCAGATCGACCTGCGCAGCGACGCGCCCGGCGCCGCGCCGCTGCTGCACACGCAGGACGTTGCGCTCGAGGCGCTGTGGGCCGGTGGCCCGCCGCGCGCGAGCGTGCAACCGGGCCGCGCGACGGTGCTCGGCGGCGCGCTGCGCTGGAGCCGCATCGCGTGGCAGGCGGCGGGCGCCGGCGGCTTCGCGCAGATCGAGGCCGAGGCCGAGCTCGAACCGCTGCGCATCGCGCCGCTGCTGGCGCGCGCGCAGCCCGATTTCGGCTGGGGTGGCGACCTGACGATCGCCGGCCACCTGAAGCTCCGCAGCGCGCCGAGCTTCGGCGCCGACGTCGTGCTCGAGCGCCGCGCCGGCGACCTGAGCGTGACCGACGAGACCGGCACGCGCGCGCTCGGCCTGACCGACCTGCGCCTCGGCCTCGTCGCCGCCGATGGCACCTGGAGCTTCACACAGGGGCTGGCCGGCAACGCGTTGGGCGTGGTCGCCGGGGCCGAGGTCGTGCGCACCTCACCGCAGGCGACCTGGCCAAGCGCCGACGCGCCGCTGCAGGGCGTGCTCGAACTGCGCGTGGCCGATCTCGGCACCTGGGGCAACTGGGTGCCGCCGGGCTGGCGCCTCGGCGGCGCACTGCACACCAGTGCGAGCTTCGGCGGGCGTTTCGGTGCGCCCGAGTACACCGGCGAGATCGAGGGCACGAAACTCGCGGTGCGCAACTTCCTGCAGGGCGTCCATGTCAGCGACGGCGATGTCGCGATCCGTCTGCAGGGACGCAGCGCGCACATCGAGCGCTTCAGCGCGAAGGCCGGCAGCGGCACCGTGCGGCTCGAGGGCGACGCCAGCCTGGGCGAGGCACCGAAGGCGGTGCTCAAGCTCGTCGCCGACCACTTCCAGCTGCTCGGCCGCGTCGACCGGCGCATCGTGACCAGCGGTACCGGCACCTTGACGCTGGATGCGAAGCGCGTCGCGCTCGACGGCAGCTTCAACGTCGACGAGGGCCTGATCGACTTCACGCGCAGCGATGCGCCGACGCTGGCGAGCGATGTCGATGTGATCCGTGCGCGCGGCGCGCCCTCGCCTGCTGCCGCGGCGTCGGCCGCCGCCTCGCCGATCCCGTCGCCGCTGCCGAGCGCGACGCCGAGCCGCGAGGTCGCGCTCGACCTGCGCGTCACCCTGGGCGAGAGCTTGCGTGTGCGCGGCCGCGGCCTGGACGCCGGGCTGCGCGGCGAGCTGCACCTCACGTCGCCGGGCGGCCGGCTCGCGGTCGACGGCACGGTGCGCGCGGTCGACGGCACCTATGCCGCCTATGGCCAGAAGCTGAGCATCGACCGCGGCCTCATCGCGTTCAGCGGCGCGATCGAGAACCCGCGGCTGGACATCGAGGCGACGCGCCCGAACCTCGACGTGCGCGTCGGCGTCGCGGTCAGCGGCAGTGCCGCGAACCCGCGCGTGCGCTTGTTCTCGGAGCCCGAGCTGTCGGAGATCGACAAGCTCAGCTGGCTCGTGATGGGCCGCGCCAGCGACGGGCTCGGCCGCACCGACACCGCACTGCTGCAGCGCGCCGCGCTGGCGCTGCTGGCCGGCGAAGGCGGCAGCCCGACCGATCAGATCACGAAGGCACTGGGGCTGGACGAGATCTCGGTGCGCCAGACCGACGGCGAGGTGCGCGAAACCGTGATCGCGCTGGGCAAGCAGTTGTCCAAGCGCTGGTATGTCGGCTACGAGCGTGGGCTGAACGCGACCACCGGCAGCTTCCAGCTGATCTACCGCATCGCCCGGCGCTTCACGCTGCGCGCGCAATCGGGCGACGACAACTCGGTGGACGTGATCTGGACCTGGCGCTGGCAGTAGCCGCGCGCCGTCATTCGTGCTCGAACATCACGCCGGGCGCGGTGTCGAGGAAGGCCTCGCGCCGGTCGACGCCGGTCTCGCCGAACCAGCGGAACAGCCGCGCGAAGCTCGGCGAGGGCGGCTGGGCGCTCACAGCCCGTTCGGCCGTGCTGCGCGGCGCCCTGCCCCACGGATTCTGTCTGGCCACGCTGGTGTCACTGTGGTTCTTCATGCGCTTTCCCGACCGATACTCGATGCGACGATGATCCCGGCGGCCCCGGTCGACGCCAAGTAACGACTGCGCAGCTTCGTGTAGGAATCGAAGAGCTTGTCGTGTCGGCACAGCGCGCCGCCCGTGCGCAGGAGTCGGCGACAATCCGTCGCTGCCGGCGGCGGTCGACCCGTCCGCCCCGCCTCGCCGTAGTTCAATGGACAGAACGGCCGCCTCCTAAGCGGCAGATACAGGTTCGATTCCTGTCGGCGGGACCAGACCTGTAGCCAATGCAGACCTGAAACTACCGCGGTCCCTATGGAAATCAACGCTCTGGGGCCTTTTTCAATTCCTGAGTGTTCCGAGAGTTACTGTGCGACCTGTGCGACCGGACATGGCGCAAGCAGGCGAAGGCAGAGGCGAGGCTGGGGTCACACTGGACGCG
>JAYSLR010000535.1:0-8817 GCA_043725365.1 Rhizobacter sp.
GAGAACCTTGCGCCCGAACTCGACGGCGACCTGCGGGGCGTAGCCCTGCATGCTCGCGAGCAAGGTGGTCTTGATGCACTGCAGCTCCTTCGAGCCGTCCTCGACCTTCTGCTCCAGCAACCCACCGAGCGGCTCGACGAATCCATAGGCCAGCAGGATGCCCAGGAAGGTGCCGACCAGCGCCGAGCCGATCATCCCGCCCAGCACCGCCGGCGGCTGCCCGACCGAGCCCATCGTGTTGACCACGCCGAGCACCGCCGCGACGATGCCGAAGGCCGGCAACCCGCCGGCCAGGCGTGCGATCGCGGCCACGGCGGCGTGCTCTTCGTTGTGGTGGGTCTCGATCTCGCTGTCCATCAGGCTCTCGATCTCGTGGGCGTTCAGGTTGCCCGAGACCATCATGCGCAGGTAGTCGGTGATGAACTCGACGACGTGGTGGTCGTTGCCGACGACGGCGTACTTCTGGAAAAGCGGCGACGTGTGCGGTTCCTCGACGTCCTTCTCGATCGACATCAGCCCTTCCTTGCGGGCCTTCTGCAGGATGTCGTAGAGCAGCGCCATCATTTCCATGTAGCGCGCCTTGCTGTACTTGCTGCCCTTGAAGCATTTGCCCAGACCCGACAGCGAGGCCTTGATGACCTTCATCTGGTTGTTCGCCAGGAATGCGCCGAGCGCGGCACCGAGGATCGTGATCAGCTCGAACGGCAAGGCGTGCATGATCACGCCGATGTTGCCGCCGTGGGCGATGTAGACGCCGAAGATGCAAGCCAGTGCCAAGCCCCAGCCGACGAGAACGAACATGGTGTGAAGGTCCGTGTGTGTGGGCACCCCGACTGCGGTGCACCTGCCCTGCCGCTTTATCGGCGGATCGGGGCGTGGCTTGAGTCTGCGCCGGCGCCCGCGTCGGCGGTGCCCGGATCAGCCCGGCCTTGACCCGCCAATCCGGCGCCGTGCCGACTGCGGCCAAAAAAAACGGGCCCCGAAGGACCCGTTCCGAAGACACATGACTGTGCCAGGAGGAGACAAGCAAGAAACCGGTACGTTGAACGTTCTATCGGCGCACCGCCGCGGAACTTGAGCCTTCAGTGCATCTGGATGCCGCCGGCCGCCTTGCCCTTGCCGGCTCGCGCCGGTGGGCTGCACAGGCCGCACACGTAGTGCTTGGCGATCTCGTGCGGGTGGGTGACGAAATGGCCGCCGCACTTGGAGCACTTGGTCATCGTCAGCATGCCGTTGTCGATGAACTTGACGAGGCGCCAGGCCCGGGTGACCGAGAGCAGCGCCTCCAGGCCCTGCGCCTGGGTCTGCTCCTGGTAGAGCTGGTAGGCCTTGATGACGGTGTCGATCTCGTCCAACTCGGCGACCTTGTTCAGGTACTCGTGGATGTTCAGGAACAGGCTGGCGTGGATGTTCGGCTGCCAGGTCATGAACCAGTCGGTCGAGAACGGCAGCTGGCCCTTGCTCGGCGACTTGCCCGAGACCTCCTTGTACAGGCGCAGCAGGCGCTCGTACGACAGGTCGGTCTCCGACTCGAGCACCTGCAGGCGGGCGCCCAGGTTGATCAGCGTGACCGCACGGCTGATCTGCTTGGCTTCGGTGAGGATGCTCTTGACGCGCATGACTTGAACTCCTGAATGCTATGTGTCTGGAACGTGATCGGCGCTTCGGGCCGAGCGCCGGGCCGCCCCAAGCCGGCCCGACCCCCTCGGGGGGTGGCGCCGTACGCCGCGCCGGGGGATCGATTCAGGCGGCTTCTTGATGACGACCGGCCATCAGGATGCTGGCGTGCAGGCGCGAGGTCGTGTCGTTCGCGGCGCCCTTGCCGTGATTCGTCAGCAGGCCCCAGACCAGGTCGTCGTCCATGCGGAACTTGCACAGCAGCGTGTTGCCCGAGGCGACCTTCATCATCTGGGCCGGCGTCAGCAGCGCGATCATCGTGGCGCTGTCCTCGCTGACGCCGAGGCGGTACAGCGCTGGCTCCTTGTCGGCGCGGATCAGGCTTTGCGCCAGCATCAGGTACGACAGATTGGCTTCGCGAATCTCGGTGAGGATCTGGTCTGCGTTCATGGTGTCTGCTCCGGTGGTCTTGACTGGGTGTCGTCTCGCGTTGTCTTGTGTCTCAACGTGAAACGGATTGTGAAGACCAGATCAGGGATGAAACATCAGGCCAGTTCTGTGGCTTGAGTCCATGTTCTTCCGTAGGGCCTGTCAGGCAAACACCTACAGGCAGTCCGTCTTGCGGCCCAGGTGCCGTCGACGTAAATTGACGGTCTTCATGCGCCCACTTCCCGCGATTACGACCCGATGGCCTCTCCTAGACTCGATTCGCTCTCCAACCGAACGCAACCATCTTCCCAACAACCATGAACGAGCCGCTGCTGATTCACTCCATGGGCGAATTCGCCTGCATCACTCTGCCGCTGCTCGAACTCGCAGGTGCACGGGCGATCTGCGAGATTGGCGCCGAACACGGTGGGAACAGCACAGTGCTCTCGGATTGGCTTCGTTCAAGAGGGGGACGATTGACGGGCATTGACCCCGGTCCGAGTCAGACCTACCTCGCCTGGCAAAGGGAGAATTCGGATCACGTCACACACGTCGCTGGCGCAAGCCTCGACGTCATCCCCCAACTGGGTGCGTTTGACGCATGGTTCATCGACGGCGACCACAACTGGTATTCCGTGTTCCACGAGCTGACGGCGATCCGGCAAGTCCAGCGCGCCGCGGACCGCCCCATGCTGATATTCCTGCACGACGTGTCATGGCCTTGCGCCCGCCGCGACATGTACTACGCTCCCGATCGAATCCCGGCCCACTGCCGGCACACGTACTCCTGGGATCGCGGAGTGACCCAGGGCAACCCGGAAACGATCGATGGCGGGTTCCGAGGTTGCGACAACTTTGCGATCGCGTTGCAGGAAGGCGGTCCTCGAAATGGTGTGCTGACGGCTATCGAGGACTTTGTCAGCGGCTGCACCGAAGAACTCCTGTGGGCGCACGTCCCCGGCGTCTTCGGACTCGGCGTGCTCCTCGACCGCGACCACCCCGCCGCCGAGTCGATTGCCGACGTGCTCGCGCCCCTGCATGAACACCCCCTGCTGCAACGCCTCGAGGCCAATCGTTTGGCCAACTACTTGAAGGTGATCGAATGGCAGGATGGCGCGTCTCGCGCGCCGTTCGCCTCGGCGGCTTAGGTCATCGCAGAACAGCCGAATCTCGGGATCGCCCGGGCGTCGAAGCGTTCGTCCGCGCGCTGTCATTGTCGGAGAGGAGTTGCCTCCTCCTCGGCGGCGATGACCGGTGGCCTGCGGGCAGTCCCCTGCGACGGGCCGCCCCGCTCAGCATCGGAGGTTGAGCATGTCCCGACTGGCGCCCACCACGTCGAGCATGAGGTGCGATTCGACGCATTCGTTGATCGCGCGGCGGCGTGTGGTCATTGCGCTGGCGCCGCCGACGCCAGCGTCAGCGGCCTGAAGATGATCTCCGCGACCGCGGTGTCGAACCCTGGCGTGCTGCCGGCCGGGATCATCACGAGCGCCGCATCGGACAGGCAGTGCCAGATCCCGCCGCCGACATCCTCGACGCCGTCGAGAATCAGGACGTCGCGGAGGTCGCGAGCTTCGGGATCGCGGGCATCGATGCGCAGGTCCTGCGGACGCAGGCAGCGCACGCTCTCGACCTGCAGCCAGGCATAGCGCTCGCCCAGGCTCAGCCCCACGTGCATGTCGCCCCGGCCCAGCGGCACGTGCAGGCTGAAGTAGCCGTCGTGGGTTGCCACCGCGCTCAATTCCATGCAGGCGATCTGCGCACCACGCGTCGCCATCGCGGCGATCGGTTCGCGCCGCAGGGTCAGCGCGTCGCGCTCGAAGCCGAGGCCGAAACGGTAGGTCGTCAGCATCGCGAGGCTCAGCTCGACGCCTGCGTGGCGCAATTCCGACGGCGTGTTGATGCGCAGCGACTCCGGGTCCCGCTGGGTGTAGCAGATGCCGTGGCGTCGCAATTCGGCCAGGCCGCGATCGACGTCGTACAGCTGCTTGACCATGTCAGTGCCCAGATTGAGGTCGAGCGCGAACGCGTCGAAGTGCTGCAGCTCGAGCGCACCGGGCAGGTAGACGAGCCGGCCGAACTCGCCCAGCGCCACGTCGCGCAGCATCGCCACGTCGACGGGCCGCGGGCCGGCATCGAACCAGGCCTGCGCATCGCGGACGAACGACAGACAGTGCGCCTGGATGCGCTCGACGCGCTCGTTCTGGGCCAGCGCGACCTTCAGCTCGCCGAGCACCGGGCTGCCGTCTTCCCGATAGTCCTCGAGACTGCCGTCGGCCGTCGTGCTCAGGTTCTCCAGCAGCGAGACGAAGGGCAGCAGCGCGTCGATGGCGCGGTCTTCGCACCAGCTGGTGTCGATCAGGCCCGCACGCGAGGGCACGCGTTCGGGCGCGCCGGTGCACATCAGGTAGCGGCCGAGCAGTTCGACACCCCATTCCTGCTCGAACACCGGGCGCAGCAGGCGCTGTGCGGTGCCGACGTAGCCGAGGTCGACGAACACCAGCGTGTCGCCCGGCTGCAGGTCGACCTCGCGCTCGAGGTAGCGGCGCAGCCGGGCGCGGAACGCGCCTGACCCGGCAAAGATCGCTTCGAGTGCCTGGGGGCTGCGGATCTGGCGCGTGAACTCGGCGACATCGTCGCGCGCCACCCGGGCCCGCTCGACGATCCTCGCGCCGAGGCTGGCGGGCAACTGAAGCTGGCGCACCATCGTCTCGAACAGGCGCGAGCTCGCGAACGAAGCCAGGTAGCCATCGACGTCGGCGACCGTGCGAAACGATGCCGCAAACGCGGCGAAGCGGCTCAGTCGCACCCGGTGACCGACCTCATGTCCGGCCAGGGCCTCGCAGGCCTGGTGCGGCAGGTGGCCGTCGCGCAGCAGAAACAGCAGCTTGGGCTTCTTGCCCTGCGCGCGCAGTTCGCGCTCCTGGGCCAGCACCCAGCTGGCAAAAGCATGCATCACCGGGCCGAGGCTGCCGTAGCCGATGAGCGCATCGCTGTCGGCCGGGTCGATCCGGCTCGCCGACAACACGCCGTGGTACGGCGCGTGCAGCGCACGCGTGTGCCGCACCGAGGTGTCGAGCAGGCCCAGCGCCGTGGCCTGGCCGTGCTGGCGCTGCGCCAGTTCGGCGTCGAGGTGAACCAGCAGCGTCGTCGACATGCCGAGCTGGCGCGCCGCCTGGATGTCGGCCACCGGGTTGTCGCCGACATGCAGCGTCCGTTCGGGTTTGATCAGGTAGCGATCGCGCACGATCGCCAACAGGCCGTCGGCCTTCGACTTGCCGTGTTCGCACGAGACGACGACGCGGCCGATCGCCTCCAGCGCGTCTGCCGGGAGCACCGCGGCCAGCAGGCGCCGCAGCTGCGATTCGCGCAGGTAGCTGTCGGACACGATGATCACCCTCATGCCGCGGCGGCGCGCGCTTCGCAGCAGTTCGACGGCGGCCGGCGGCGCGTAGCACACGCTCATCTCGGCACTCAGCTCCGCTTCGGCGAGAGCGGCCAGCGCCTCGGCCTCGAGCTCGGGGAAGGCGGCCTGGTAGATGTCGGCGAGGGTCACCTCGTTCGAGCCCCTCGCGACGCGCGCCAGCTGGCGGGCACGGCCCTCGGAGGCGATGCGCATGCGCGCCGTGAAGCCCAGCGCGCGGAACGCCGGCAGGTTCTGCAGCGTCGTGAAGACATCCTTGGGCTGGTCGGTCAGGCGCCAGACGATGGTGTCGAAGCAGTCCAGCGACAGGCAGTCGATGCCGCGCCGGCCCTCGAGAATCGACGCGAGCCCGTCCAGCCCGATCCGGTCATGGCGTGCGGCGGTCGACGGCGCCAGGGCGGCAACGGCTTGGGTCTGTGGCATGGGTGTCAAGTCTCCGGGCAGGTCGTGTGCAGGCGCACACCGACGGGTCTCAGAAGTCTACGGATCGACGTCGACGCCGAAGCGGCGAAATGGCCGTCGGATGCGGGCCAGTTCGGCGCCGGCCGGCGCCGCCAGCGCGCGGCCAGGTCGTCGTGCGCCGCAACTCAGGCGCGCGTGCCAATCAGGTGGTCGGGCGGCAGGCCCTGCGACCAGCGCTCGGCCATCGCCCACAACAGATGGCCGAAGTCGCGCGTGTAGCCGGTGCTGTCGAACAGCGGCGCGGCGTCGCGCGCCTGGACCAGATGCTCGTGCAGCGCCTGACGGCGCGCCTTGTCGCTGGCCAGCGCCAGCACCTGCCGCTCGTACTCCGGCAGCGTGTCGCAGGCGAGCTCGGGCAGGCCCACGGCCTGCAGCAGGCTCGCGGCGACCCGCGACGCGAAGCTGCGCCCGGCGTAGGTCACGACCGGCACGCCGGCCCACAACGCGTCGCTGGCCGTGGTGTGGCCGTTGCAGGGCCAGGTGTCGATGAACAGGTCGGCCAGCGCCAGGCGGCTCATGTGGTCGCCCAGGCCGACCCGGGGCGCGAAGATCAGGCGTTGCGGATCGATGCCCCGCGCGGCGGCCTCCTTGCACAACAGCGCCGGTGCACCGTCGTTCCACTTCAGCAGCCAGAGCACCGCGTCGGGCAACTGGTGCAGCAGCCGGCACCAGACGTCGAACACCTCGGGCGAGAGCTTGAACGGCTGGTTGAACCCGCACAGCACCAGCGCCGATTCGGGCAGGCCGACCTGCGCCCGCGAGACGGGCCCCGGCAACGGACGCTGCCGGTCGTTGGGTTGGTAGCAGCGCGGCAGCAGCGCGAGCTTCTCGCTGTAGAACGCCGCATGAGACAGCGGCGAGACGATCTCGTCGCCGATGAAGTAGTCGATGAAGTCCGCGCCGGTCGTGCCCGGGAAGCCGAGGAACGTTGCCTGCACCGGCGCGGCGCGGTAGGCCATCAGCCCGATGCGCGTGTCGCGGGTGTGGCCCTTCAGTTCGACCAGCACGTCGATCTGGTCGCGCCGGATGCGCTGGGCCAGTTCCAGGTCGCTCAGGCTGACGGCCTCGACGAAATGATCCGGCGCGCGCCTGAGGCGCTCGCGCATCGCACTGCCGTCTTCGGGGCCGTGCGAATACAGACTGATCTCGAAGCGGCCGCGATCGAGCTTCTCGAACACCTCGGCCATCAGCACCGCGGTCGCGTGCTGGTGGAAGTCGGCGGACAGGAAGCCGATCCGCAGGCGCTCGGGCAGTGCGCGCGGCGGCACCGGCGCGAATGGCACGACGTGGTGTGTCGTGAAGCGGATGCACGAGCGCGCGACATTCAGGTTCTCGGCAGCATCGTCGGTCAACGT
This sequence comes from Rhizobacter sp., assembly GCA_043725365.1. Lineage (GTDB taxonomy): Bacteria > Pseudomonadota > Gammaproteobacteria > Burkholderiales > Burkholderiaceae_C > LMDS01. The sequence goes on from JAYSLR010000535.1 coordinate 7,288, forward strand.
CACGTGCGCGAACACGGCTGCCCATTGCGCGGCACCGGCCGGCAACTCGCGGGCGAGGCGGCGCAGACCGGCGAGGTCGTCGGTCGCATGCTCCCAACGGCACAGTTCGCGCTCGATGAAGGCCAGGATACCCTGCGTGGCCACGTCCCCCGGCCCCATGCCGAGCAGCAGCGCGGTGCGCAGGCACTCGGTGGCTTCGGACTTCATGCCCAGCGCGTTGAACGACAGGCCGAGCCGGTAGTGCGACATCGGGTGGCCGATGTTGCCGCTGAGCGCGTCGAACAGCGCACCGATCGCCTCCCGGTGCATGCCGGCGTTGAACAGCGCCTCGCTCAGCGCCTGGTGGAACTCGGTCGTCCGGGGCACGTCGGCGGGCTGCTGCCGCAGGCACTCCACGGCCTCGGCATAGCGGTGCTGGCGGTTCAGACATTCGGCGGCGATGCTGCGCCCGATGGCGTCGTCGGGCGCGAGTTCGAGCAGCGTGCGCGCGCTGCGCAACGCATCGTCGAGCCGGTCGTTGCGCAGTTGGGCACGCGCCAGGTTGAGCAGGAAGACCGTGTCCTGGGGGCAGCCGTCGACCGACTTGCGGAAGGCGCGCTCGGCGCGCGCCCAGTCTCCCGCGGCCGAGAACGCGACGCCCTTGCGCCACTGCCGCTGGGCTTCGCGCACGGGCGGGGAACCCGGGTGCGGCACGACTCCCGGTGAATTCGGCTTGGGTAGCTTGAGCTGCATGGGCGGTGGGCACCCCGGCGGGGTGCACGTGGAGGACGGGGTGGTGATCTCCGGCAAATTCTAGGAAGCGGCCCGGCGCGGCAAGCGTCGAGATGGGCCGGACTCCGTGGCCTGTTCGGGGCTTGGGCGCCGGCCGGCCCGCGCGGCGGCACGACGCCCGGTGCCGGGAATCCGGCGCGGGCACCGGTCGCATGTAAAGCGCCGGCAAGGCAGCGCTTTTCGATCGATCAAGCCAACTATTTCATGGCGGCGACTCAAGTTCCGCCAAACCCGCTCCGATAACTGCTCCAACGGGGATGAGGAATCGGAACCGGGGTCCGGAATCAGCGGGGATGCCTTGCAAACAGGGTCGACAGTCGACCCGGCGGCGGTATCGCAGCGTGACACACCGGGCGCAGCAAGCCACCTGTTTCGACGGGTGGTCGTTTAGGCAGATGAGATAGCAAGGCAGTCGCGAACGAATCTGCCGAGGCAATGCCGGCGCTGGTGCCGGGTGTCACTTCAACCTTCTAGGAGTCTCCAAATGAGCATTTCAGTCAACACCAATCTGTTCTCCCTCAATGCGCAGCGCAACCTGAGCGCGTCGCAGTCGTCGCTGTCGACCTCGATGCAGCGCCTGTCTTCGGGCCTGCGCATCAACTCGGCCGCCGACGACGCGGCCGGCCTGGCGATCTCGCAGCGCATGGCCTCCCAGGTCAACGGCATGAACGTCGCGATCCGCAACGCCAACGACGGCATCTCGCTGGCGCAGACCGCCGACGGCGCCCTCGCCTCGGTCGGCGATTCGCTGCAGCGCAT
>JAYSLR010000536.1:0-15253 GCA_043725365.1 Rhizobacter sp.
GGGCGCATTGACGACGATCTCGATGCTGCTGCCGCTGACCTACGTGATCGCGCCGGTGCCGGCGATCCTGATGCTCGCGGGCATCTTCTACGGCTCGCAGTACGGCGGCGCGATCGGCGCGATCCTGCTGAACCTGCCGAGCCACCCGCCGCACGCGGTGACCTGCCTGGACGGCTACCCGATGACCAAGGCCGGCCGCGGCGGCGCGGCGCTGGGCATCACGATGATGGCCTCGTTCTTCGCGGCCTCGGTGGGCATCATCGTGATGATCTTCCTGTCGCCGCTGCTGGTGGAGATCGCGTTCAAGTTCGGGCCGTCCGAGATCTGCTCGATCATGCTGCTGGGCCTGCTGGCGGGCGCGACGATGTCGCGCGGCTCGCCATTGAAGGGCGTGGCGATGACGATCTTCGGGCTGTTGTGCGGCGTGGTCGGCACCGACGTGATCAGCGGCACGATGCGCTACACCTTCGACCTGCCCGACCTGGCCGACGGCGTCGAGCTCGGGGCGCTGTGCATGGGGCTGTTCGGCATCGCCGACTTCCTTGTCAGCGTGAACCGCACGACGATCAAGGCCAGCGACGCCAAGGTCAGCATGAAGGACATGCGGCCCACGCGCGCCGAGCTGAAGCAGGCGTTCTGGCCGATGGTGCGCGGCACGATGGTGGGCACCCTGTTCGGCGCGATGCCGGGCACCGGCCCGACGATCACGACCTTCATCGCCTACGCGGTCGAGCGCAAGATCGCGAAGGACCCGTCGCGCTTCGGCAAGGGCGCGATCGAGGGCGTCGCCGCACCGGAGGCCTCGGCGCACTCGAAGACCCAGGTCGACTTCATCCCGACGCTGTCGCTGGGCATTCCGGGCGACGCGGTGATGGCGCTGATCCTGGGCGCGCTGATCATCAAGGGCATCCAGCCCGGCCCGCAGCTGATCACCGAGCACCCGGACATCTTCTGGGGCCTGGTGGCGAGCTTCTGGATCGGCAACGTGCTGCTGGTGGTCCTGAACGTGCCGATGATCGGCGTGTGGGTGCGCATGCTGCAGGTGCCGTACAAGTACCTGTACCCGGCGGCGCTGTTCTTCATCTGCGTCGGCGTGTTCAGCACCAAGAACAGCCTGTTCGACGTCGGCGAGGTCGCGGTGTTCGGCATCATCGGCGCGATCTTCCTGGCGCTGGACTTCCCGGTCTCGCCGATCGTGCTGGGTTTCGTGCTCGGGCCGATGCTGGAGGAGAACTTCCGGCGTGCGATGCTGCTGTCGCGCGGCGACCTGATGGTGTTCCTGCACCGGCCGATCAGCGCCTGGTTCATCGGCGCGTGCAGCCTGCTGATCCTCGCGCAGCTCGTGGCGTACGCGCGCAAGGTGCTGCGGGCGAACGAGCTGCGCCGACCGGCGGAGCTGCTGGCCGAGTAGGCCGATTCCGGGCCCGCGCGGCCCGGGGCGCGCCACGCGGGGCCGGGATCGGCTACCGTGTCGGCTTGCTCCGTGCCCCGCGATGAACTCCCCGCACCCCGAAGCCGACCCGATGCAGCCCGTCGACCAGGTCGCGCCGACGCGGCCGCGCCGCCTGCGCGTCTTCCTCTGGGTGGCGCTGGTGGTGCTGCTGGTGGCGGCGCAGTCGCTGCTGGTGGCGCTGGCGTTCCACTACCGCTCGACGCGCATGCAAGAGGCGGTCGAGGCGAACGCCGCCGCGGCCAGTTCCCAGCTCGCCCAGCTGCTCGGCAAGGACCTGCAGACCGTGCTCGCGATGCCGGGGCTGGACGCGCCGCCCGCGCAGTGGCGCAACCGCGCCGAGCAGCTGCTCGTGGCGCGACCGGAGCTGCTGCGCCTCGAGCGCCGCGACCTCGCCATGAAGATCATCGACGTGGTCGACACGCGCGCCCGCCCGCCGCTGTTTCGCAAGATCAGCCGCGCCGACGCGGACATCGACACCGAGCTGGCCTGCGCCTCGACCCAGCGCCGCGGCGGGCCGACCTATTCGCACAGCTTCTTCGTGCCTCTGTCCGACGGCCTCGGCCTCGAGGTCATGGACCTGTGCGTCGCCGAACGCGATGCCCAGCAGGTGGTCGGCTTCGTGGTCGTGAGCTATTCGCTGCCCGGGCTGCTCGACCAGCTCGGCACCCCGGCGCGGGGGCCGGGGCAGGACCTGTCGTTCGTCGAGGCCGACGGCACGCGGCTCGCGCACGGCCAGACCCGCGTCGGCTCGGGCGTGTACAAGGCGAACCGCGCGATCGACCTGCCGGGCACGGCAATGCAGCTGCTCGTCGACAGCGCGGCCCAGCGCCCCAGCCTCGTGCCCGACCTCGTCACCGGCCTCGTGATCGGCCTGTCGCTGACGCTGTTCGGCGTCGTCGTGCTGCTGGCGCGCGACGTTCGCAAGCGCGCCCGTGCCGAGGGTGCGCTGGCCGATGCGCTGGCGTTCCGCAAGGCGATGGAGGATTCGGTCGTGACCGGGCTGCGCGCCCGCGACCTGCAGGGCCGCACGACCTACGTGAACCCGGCGTTCTGCGCGATGGTCGGCTTCAGCGCCGACGAGCTCGTCGACCGCAGCCCGCCGCCGTACTGGCCGCCGGAGCAGCTGCCCGAGTACCGGCAGCGCCAGGAGCGGCGCCTCGCGAGTTCGCCGTCGGCGCAGGCGCGCGAGACCTTCGAGACGACCTTCGTGCGCAAGACCGGCGAGCGCTTCCCGGCGATGGTGTTCGAGGCGCCGCTGCTCGACAGCACGGCCCGGCACACCGGCTGGATGAGCGCGGTGCTGGACCTGTCGGCGCAACGCCGTGTCGAGGAGGTCGCGCGCCAGCAGCAGGAGCGGCTGCAGGCGACCGCGCGGCTGGCCACCGCGGGCGAGATGGCCTCGCTGCTGAGCCACGAGCTGAACCAGCCGCTGTCGGCGATCGCGGCCTTCGCGACCGGCTCGCTGAACATGATGGACGCGCAGGCGCGCGGCGAGGCGCCCGAGCCCGACCTGTGGCCGATGCTGCACCAGGCCGCGCAGCGCATCGCCGAGCAGGCCGAGCGCGCCGGCCGCGTCATCAAGAGCGTGCACGACTTCGTGCGCCGCCGCGAGCACGCGCGCGAGGCGGTCGGCGTCGACGCGCTGATCGACGCGATCCTGCCGCTGGTGCGGCTGCAGGCGCGCAAGAGCGGCACCCGCATCGAGCTCGACCTGCCGACGCCGATGGCGCGCGTCGTCTGCGACCGCGCGATGGTCGAGCAGGTGCTGCTGAACCTGACGCGCAACGGCATCCAGGCGATGCAGGGCGCGCCGCGCGAAGGCGAGCCGGTCCTGACGCTGCGGGTGCGCCAGACCCATCCGCAATGGGTGTGCCTGTCGATCTGCGACCGCGGCCCCGGCATCGCCGACGAGGTCGCGCGCCAGCTGTTCACGCCGTTCTTCACGACCCGCAGCGACGGCATGGGCCTGGGCCTGAGCGTGTGCCGCACGATCGTCGAGCAGCACGGCGGCGCGCTCGACTTCGCGAACCTGCGCGGGGCGGACGGCGCGATCCTCGGCGCCGAGTTCCGTTTCACCTTGCCGGCGGCCGCCGGCGAGCCGGCGCGCGCGTCGCGCGAGCGGCCCGCCGGCGTGGTCGCGCTCAGCCCATGAGCCTGATGTCGCTGCCCGCCGAACTCGGCCTGCCGATGGTCTACCTCGTCGACGACGAAGACATCGTGCGCGACGCCGTCGCCTGGCTGCTGCGCTCGCGGCGGCTGCTGTCGCAGGGCCACCACAGCGCCGAGGCGTTCCTGGCCGTGCTGCCGGACGCTGCGCCCGGTGCCTGGCCGACCGCGCCGTCGTGCCTGCTGCTGGACCTGCGCATGCAGGGCATGAGCGGCCTGGCGCTGTTCGAGCGTCTCGCCGACCGCGGCCTGACCGAGGCGCTGCCGGTGATCTTCCTGACCGGCCACGGCGACGTGCCGACCGCCGTTGCCGCGGTCAAGCGCGGCGCGTTCGATTTCGTCGAGAAGCCGTTCTCGAACAACGCGCTGGTCGACCGGATCGAGCAGGCGCTCGCGGCCAGCGCCGCGACGATCCTGGCGCGGCGCGAGCGCGCGCAGCGCCTGCGCGGGCTGGCCGAGCTCAGCGAGCGCGAGCAGGCCGTGATGCGCCTGATCGCGCAGGGCCAGCCGAACAAGCTGATCGCCGACGCGCTGCACCTCAGCGTGCGCCCGGTCGAGGTGCACCGCGCGCGCGTGTTCGACAAGCTCGGCGTCGCGTCGGCGGTCGAGCTCGCGAACTGGCTGCACGCGGCGCAGGCCTGACGCGCCGGGGTCGATGCGACCCCGCACAATTCGCGGATGGACCTGAACCAACGCCGCGCCGGCGTGCTGCTGCACCTCACCTCGCTGCCGGGGCCGCACGGCATCGGCGATCTCGGGCCGCAGGCATTCCACTTCGTCGACTGGCTGGTCGCGGCCGGCCAGCGCCTGTGGCAGGTGCTGCCGACCACGCCGGTCGGCCCCGGCGACTCGCCGTACCAGAGCGTCTCGGCGTTCGCCGGCAGCCCGCTGATGGTGGCGCTGGCGCCGCTCGTCGCGCGCGGCTGGCTCGCCGAACCGGCGCTGCCCGACGGCGGCTTCGACGCCGCGCGCGCCGACTACGCACGCGTCGCGCCCTGGCGCCTGACGCAGTTGCGCGCCGCGGCGGGCGGCTTCTTCGATCGGGCTGGTGACGCGGACCGCCGCGCGTTCTCGGCCTGGTGCGCACAGCAGGCGCACTGGCTGGACGATTACGCGCTGTTCATGGCGCTGGAGACCGCGCACGCCGGCGCGCCGTGGTGGCACTGGCCGGCCGCGTTGCGCGACCGCGACCCGGCGGCGCTGGCCCAGGCGCGGCGCGATCGTGCCGGCGAGATCGGCTTCTGGCAGTTCGTCCAGTGGTGCTTCGACACCCAGTGGGCGGCGCTGAAGGCGTACGCGAACGCGCGCGACGTGTCCATCATGGGCGACCTGCCGATCTTCGTCGCGCACCACAGCGCCGACTGCTGGGCCCGGCCCGACCTGTACGCGCTCGACGCCGACGGCCAGCCCGACGTCGTGGCCGGCGTGCCGCCCGACGCGTTCAGCGCCGACGGCCAGCGCTGGGGCAACCCGCTGTACCGCTGGGACCGCATGGCGGCCGAGGGTTACGCGTGGTGGATCGCGCGCGTGCGGCGCGCGCTGGCGCACGCCGACGCCTTCCGTATCGACCACTTCCGCGGCTTCGCGGCGCACTGGGAGATCCCGGCGGCGAGCCCGACGGCGATCACCGGCCGCTGGGTCGCCGGCCCGGGCCGCGCGCTGTTCGACGCGCTCGCGCAGGCACTCGGGCCGTTGCCGATCGTCGCCGAAGACCTCGGCGTGATCACGCCCGACGTGACCGCGCTGCGCGGCGCGTGCGGCTTTCCCGGCATGCGCGTGCTGCAGTTCGCGTTCGGCGACGACGCGACCAACCCGTACCTGCCGCACCGCCACACGCCGGACTCGGTGGTCTACACCGGCACCCACGACAACGACACGACGCTGGGCTGGTGGCGCGCGCTCGGCGCCGGCGAGCGCGCGTTCGCGGCGGCCTACCTCGGCGCCGACGGCGATGCGACCGTGAACGACGCGATGCTGCGCGCCGCGTACGCGTCGGTCGCGAACCTCGCGATCGTGCCGATGCAGGACGTGCTCGGCCTCGACGGCACGCACCGCATGAACCTGCCCGGTTCGCCGAGCGGCCACTGGGCGTGGCGCTTCGACTGGAGTCTCGTCGGCGACGCGCCGGCGCGCACGCTCGCGCGGCTGGCGGCAGCGACCGGGCGTGCTGGGTTCGAGCGGCTGCGCGAGTGGTGACCGGGGCGAGGCTGGCGGCGGCGCTCGGCCAGTTGTAGTCGGACGGTTCGCGCGAATGAAGGACTGCTGAAGACTGACAGCGGCCAGTCCCATTGGAATGTCGAAGGTCAGCCCTCGGCCAGTAGCAGCCGCTCCTGAGCAGCAGCTTCAAGGCAGCCAGTTCCTCGCGCACGCTTGCGAGTCAGGCTCGGACCGGCTCGATCAATCCGCGAACGCGCGCGAGCGCAAGCCCAATCTCGGACGTCGGTCCGGCACCGACCTCGGCCGCGATGGTTGCTGCGGCCGCAAGCGATGCCGCCGCTGCCGCGATGTCCCCCGCGAGGTGATCCGCCTCTGAACGGCTGGTCAACAGCACGCCCAATCCGAACGCGTCGGACGCCGAGCGCAGCAGTGTCTCGCCCGACACCAGGCTGATCCGCGCCTCGTCGTGCCTGCCCTGCCGGGCGTGCAGCAGCCCGAGGTAGCCCAGGAACTGACCCTCGGCCATCGGATCCCCGAGCCCGCACGCAAGGCCCACGGAAGCCTCGAATTCCGCCTGGGCTTCATCGGGGCGTCCTCGGCGCTCGATCACGATACCGAGGTTGCAGCGCACGATGGCCTCGAGCCTCAAATCGCCGAGTTCCCGGGCGACGCCGAGCGCGGCCTTTGACGCCGCTTCGGATTCGGCAGGGTGATCCAGCACGATGTACAGCATGCCGAGGTTGCACAACTGGCGGCTCTCGAGTCGGCGGTTGCCGGTTTCCCGTGCCATGGCCAGCGACTGTTCGCATCGCACTCGCGCTTCGTCCGTGTGCCCGATCTCCATGTGCAGCTTGCCGAGGTTGCCCAGCAGGTTGCCCTGCATATGCCGGTCGCGCGTCTCGCCAGCCAGTGCGAGCGCGCGCTCGTAGTGCGACAACGCTTCGTTCATGCGTCCTTCGACGACATCGATATTGCCCAGACCGCTGTTCGCCATACATTCCAGGGCGCAATCGCCGAGTTCGCGCGCCATCCGAATGGCTGCGGCGTGCTGCGCACGTGCTTCGTGCATCCGACCCGTGCTCTCGTGTAGCGATCCGAGCCGGAACGTCAACATCGCCTCGCAGCTGGCATCACCTGCGGCCCTGGCGCATGCCAGTGCCTTGTCGTACAGCGCGCGGGCTTGTCCCGAGCGTCCGCAGGTCACAAGTGCCATGGCCAAGACCGATTGCGCGTGCGCCGCCGCTCGGTCGTTCAGCCCCGGCATGGCGCACACCGACTCGGCCAGTTCGGCGCCGGTCTCGAACGGACCTCGCAGGCTCAGTGCCGCCCAAGAACCCTCAAGCGCACCCATGGCCAAGTCACCGACACCGAGCGCTACCGCGCGCCGGCATGCGGCCACGAGGTTGTCGAGGTCAGCGCAGCGACCCGCAGCGGCGCGAATCGGCCCCAGCGCCGCGAACCACGCGAGGTGCCGCAACCGGGCCGAGGCGAGCGCCTGCGGCCCGCTGCCGGCATAGTGACCCTCGGTTTCCAGGTGTTCGGCAGCGTAGACCTGGACGCTGACGAGCAGGTCGAAGCGGTCGTCGCCGCGCGTGCGGACGAACGACTTGTCGACCAGTGACTGGACCACGTCGACGGTCCAGGGTGCATCGCCGCCGTCGGACAGATCGAGCACCGCTTCGGCGGCCTCGAGCGTGAGGCCGCCCTCGAACACGGACAGCTGCGCCAGCGCCGCCTTCTCGGTCGCCGTCAGCAAGTCCCATGACCAGTCGAAGGTGGCGCGCAAGGTCGACTGGCGGTCGAGCCGGCCGCCCTTGGACGCGAGCAATTTGAACCGCTCGCTCATGCGCGCCAGCAGCATGCGCGGCGGCATCACCCGCACGCGCGCTGCGGCCAGCTCGATGGCCAGCGGCAGACCATCGAGCAGTGCCACCAGCGGTCCAATGGCCGCCTCGTCCTCGGCATTCGGCTGGAAGTCCGGATTCGCCGCCTGCGCCCTCTGCGCGAACAGCGCGCCACCTTCCGTCGGCGGCAATGGCGGCAGCGCCAGAACCGTCTCGCCCGCCAGCCCCAGCACCTCGCGCGTCGTGACCACGAAGCGGGCCAAGTCGGCGCGGGCCAGCCAGCGACCCAAGGTCTGCGGGGCATGACGCGCCACCTGCTCGAAGTTGTCGAGGATCACCAGACACGCACCGCGTCCGGCGATGGCGTTGCCGATCTGCGTCACCGGATCGTCTCTGCCCAATGGAACATCGAGCCCCTGCGCCATGGCGCTTGCGATACCTTCAGCGCTGCGTGCGCTTGCCAGGTCGCAGAACCAGACACCACCGGGAAACTCGCCGAGCCAGCTCCGGCCGTAGCGGGTCACCATGCGTGTCTTGCCGCTGCCGCCGATACCGAGCACCGACACCAGGCGTGCGCCGGACTGGATGCGGCGGGACAACTCGGCCAGCGCATCGACGCGGCCGACAAAAGCATCGCCTTCGGCCGGGAGGCTGTGCCGGATCTCGCGCAGCGGCGACCAGAGCTCGCCCTGACGCACGACCCGGTAGGCCTTGTCGCTGTCGGTCGGTGGGAAGAAGGGTGCGTCGTCGTCACCGATCTCGAACAGCTCGAGCGGCTCGTCCAGGCCCTTGAGGCGCCAGTGTCCGTGCGATTGCAGCCGAAGCCCGACCGCGCCCAGCGATTGCCGGGCATCGGCCGACAGAAGGATCTGCCCGCCCATGGCTGTGGACATCACGCGTGCGGCTGTCGCCTTGGCTACACCTTCGACTTCGATCGGCTTGGCGCCCCGCGCGACGTCGGAAGGGCTGTTCTCGCGCAGTGTGACGAGGCCGACATGCAATCCGACGCGTGCCTTGAGCGGTACGACGAGTCGGTTCAGCGCCTGCTGATAGGCCAGTGCGTAGCCAACTGCGTCCGAGGCCGCGTCGAACAGCAGCAACATGCCGTCGGTCTTGTCGATCTCTCGCCCATGCCAGACCGGCAGCAGGTCGCGTGCGGCACGGTCGTGCGCGGCCCACAGGGTGGCCATCGCTGCATCGCCTACGCGCAGCGACAGCTTGGTGCTATCAACGACGTCCGTCAGGAGCAGGGCGCGGAGGTGGCTCATCGAATTGCACTCGGCGCGCAGTGGATCACTTGGCGGCGATCAGGTCGCGACGGTGAAGTCTCAATGAACGTTCGCAACAACGCAAGCGCTAGGCTTGACGATCGAGCCCCGCGATCTGGCGCTGCGCCTAGAGTCTACTTGGGAGCGCCCATTTTCAGATGACTCTACTTCCGGTTCGGGTCGGAAACGGCCGGTCAGGGGGATTGAGCGTGCGACCGCAACCGCTGCATCTCGATCATTGGCTCGCGTCGGCGCGTCAATGATGGCGACCTGACTAAAGGTCCGCCTTGCTTCTCACGTAACTGGACAGCGCCGATGCCATCGCCTTGACCTGATCCGCGGAAAACCGTTCCGGTTCGTTTTGGATGAAGCGATCGAGGGCCTTCGGCTCCAGCACCCAAGCGCCCTCTCGCTTCATGTCGAAGGGTTCGACGTACCAGCCCGGGAACACCACGACCGGCTGCACGAACGTCTTGAACTGCGATTCCGCGAAGAAGACCGAAAGCCAACGAGCCTGCGCCTTGGCCTGGACCAAGGGGTTGCGGGATATTTCGACCCCGTTGACCAGAATCGTTCCTTCCACCACTCGGACCTTGCAGTCGCCGCGATGCGGCTTGGACAGCGTCTTGGTCTCGATCGTGAAAATCCCTCGGACTCCGATGAGCACATGGTCGATGTTCGCCGTCCCGTTCGGGATGTCGTGCAGTACGAAGAAACCGGCCGTTCGAAACCACTCCAGATACTGTGCAACGGCGCGTTCTCCGTCTCGACCGAGCTGGAGGTCTCGAAGCTTGCTAACGGTCAGAGCGACGCGGATGCCGGCGTACACGGCTGCGAGAGCAGCGCCCACTGTGTAGACCCACGGGTTGGGCTTCATGCTCATGTAGTACCGCCACCACTCAAGGGCGGCCATGACGAACATGAACAGGGCGAGAAGTAACGGCGCAAGGACGCCGTCGTAGTTGACTTCGAAGATCTCGTCGTTGAGGGACTGCCCGGGGATCCGCAATGGCTTGGCGGTGAGTGGGGAGCGTCTCCTGGATTTGGACAAGAAGGCCTCTCGACGGTGGGAGCTGCAATTCCCCATCATGCCGCAATGGCCGCGCTGCAGCTGCGCGCACCCGTCGGCGCCATGAGGCGCCGCCGCAGACCGCTCAACGTCCGGCCGCCAGCCTCGCCGCCGCCTGCTCCACCCCACCGCGCCCGAACGCCACCCCCTGCACCATCATCGCCGCCTCGACGCCGGCAAGCGCGCCCAGCACCATCGCGGCGTTGATGTCGCCGAGGTGGCCGATGCGGAACGCGCGGCCGGCGAGCGGCCCGAGGCCGCCGGCGATCGCGACCTCGAAGCGCTCGCGCGCGATCGTGCGCAGCGCCTCCGGGTCGACGCCCGGGCCGGTCGCGATCGTCGTCACCGAGACCGAGCGCGCCTCGGGCACGCGGCCGAAGAAGCTCAGCGCGCCGGCCTCGCTCCAGCGCGCGACGGCGGCGTGCACCGCGTCGGCGAGCAGGCGGTGGCGCGCCAGCACCTGCGCCTCGCCCTCGCGCTCGATCAGCGCCAGCGACGCCTCGAGCCCGGCGAGCAGGCTCTGCGGCGGCGTGCCGCAGAACTTGCGGTACGACAGCGGGCTCTGGCGCAGCCGCCAGTCCCAGTAGAAGCGCAGTTGCGGGTTCGCGCGCGAACGCTCCATCGCGCTGCCGTTGACGGCGACGAACGCGAGGCCCGGCGGCAGCATCAGGCCCTTCTGGCAGGCCCCGAGCGCGACGTCGCAGCGCAGCGCGTCCATCTCGAACGGCGCGGCGCCGAGCGAGGCGACCACGTCGACGACGAACAGCGCCGGGTGGCCGGCGCGGTCGATCGCGGCGCGCAGCGCGGCCAGGTCGCTGGTGACGCCGCTGGCGGTGTCGGTGTGGACCGCGAACACCGCGGCGATCTCGTGCAGCGGGTCGTCGCGCAGCATCGCCTCGATGTCGTCCGGCGCGATCGGCAGCCCTTCGACCCAGGGCGTGCGGATCACGACGCCACCCATCGCCTCGGTCTGCAGCGCCCACGAGTCCGAGAAGTGGCCGGTGCCGGCGACCAGCACCTTGGCGCCGGGCGCGACCACGTTCGCGATCACCGCCTCCCAGGCGCCGTGGCCGTTCGCGGCGTACAGGAACACGTCATGCTCGGTGTGCAGCAGGCGCTTCAGGCCGGTCTCGCAGGCGGCGATGCAGGCATCCACGCGCGGGTCGGCCAGGTCCATCGGCTGGCGGCTCATCGCGTGCAGCACCTCGTCGGGCACGCGGCTCGGGCCGGGCGAGTGCAGGAAGCGGTGGCCGGGCAGGCGGGCGATGGCGTTCATGCGGCGGTGTCTCGGGTGGGCGTGCGGGGGCTGGACGGGCGCGGGCGGGTGCGCGCGGGACCCGCTATTCTTGTCGAAGCCCCGAACATCCCGATTGGAGAACCGCATCATGCTCAAGCTCAAGGACCCGAGCCTGTTCCGGCAGCAGGCCTACCTCGCCGGCGCGTGGGTCGACGCCGACAGCGGCGCGACCATCGCGGTGACGAACCCCGCGAACGGCGAACAGCTCGGCACCGTGCCGATGTGCGGCACGGCCGAGACGGTGCGCGCGATCGCCGCCGCCGACGTCGCGCAGCGCAGCTGGCGCGACGTGCCGGCGAAGGAGCGCGCCACCATCCTGCGCCGCCTCAACGACCTGATGCTGGCGAACGCCGACGACCTCGCGCTGATCATGACCAGCGAGCAGGGCAAGCCGCTCGCCGAGGCGAAGGGCGAGATCGTCTACGCCGCGTCGTTCATCGAGTGGTTCGCCGACGAGGCGCGCCGCGTCTACGGCGACACCATCCCGGCGACCTCCGGCGACAAGCGCATCATCGCGATCAAGCAGCCGGTCGGCACGACCGCGGCGATCACGCCGTGGAACTTCCCGACCGCGATGCTGACGCGCAAGGCCGGCCCGGCGCTCGCGGCCGGCTGCTCGATGGTCGTCAAGCCGGCGACGCAGACGCCGTTCTCGGCGCTCGCGTTTGCGGCGCTGGCCGAGCGCGCCGGCGTGCCGAAGGGCCTGCTCGCGGTGCTGACCGGCTCGGCGTCGCAGATCGGCGGCGAGATGACGCGCAGCCCGATCGTGCGCAAGCTCAGCTTCACCGGCTCGACCGAGGTCGGCCGCACGCTGATGCGGCAGAGCGCCGACACGATCAAGAAGCTCTCGCTCGAACTCGGCGGCAACGCGCCGTTCATCGTGTTCGACGACGCCGACCTCGACGCCGCGGTCGAGGGCGCGATGATCTCGAAGTACCGCAACACCGGCCAGACCTGCGTCTGCGCGAACCGCCTGTACGTGCAGCGCGGCGTGCTGCAGGCCTTCACCGACAAGCTGGTCGCGAAGGTCAGGGCGCTGAACGTCGGCGACGGCACCGAGCCCGGCGTCAACCAGGGCCCGCTGATCGACGCGAAGGCGGTCGCGAAGATCGAGGAGCACATCGCCGACGCGCGCGCCAAGGGCGCCGAGGTGCTGACCGGCGGCAAGCGCCACGCGCGCGGCGGCCTGTTCTTCGAGCCGACGGTGGTGGCGGGTGCGACCGCCGCGATGCTGGTCGCGCGCGAGGAGACCTTCGGCCCGCTCGCGCCGATCTTCGCGTTCGACACCGAGGCGCAGGCGATCGCGCAGGCGAACGACACCGAGTTCGGGCTGGCCGCGTACTTCTACAGCCGCGACATCGGCCGCGTGATGCGCGTCGCCGAGCAGCTCGAATCGGGCATCGTCGGCATCAACACCGGGCTGATCTCGACCGCCGAGGCGCCGTTCGGCGGCGTCAAGCAGTCGGGCCTGGGCCGCGAGGGCTCGAAGTACGGCCTGGACGACTACCTCGAGATCAAGTACCTGTGTTTCGGCGGGCTGGACCGCTGACGATTCGGGCGAGCTAGCGAGCGCTGACGAGCGCGCTGCGGCCACCGCACCCGGCGGCGGCGCGCGTCGGGTGCGGGCACCCCCCAGGCGAACCTAGGGAAACACCCAGTAATACATAAGCATATTGCGATAGACAATGTGCTGATGCGCTGCCGCCCGAACCCTCCCCTCGAATGTCGAACCCTCATCGCCCGCTGTCCTGACGGGGTGGCGAAGTGAGCCGTGCCGATGCCGGCCGGCTGATCAAGGCGCCCGAGAACTTCGTCGACCCCGCCGGGGTTCGAACGGTTTTCGACGAGGCCAAGCGTGGCCGGCGTGACTTCATCCGGCGCGCCTTCGCCGCTGCGGGTGCCGCCACGGCGGCGCCGCTGGCGCTGGCCACGCCCGCGCCCGCCGGCGACGGCGACCCCGAGATCCTGAACCTGCCGGCACACAGCACCGGTCTCGGGCAGGCGGTCGCCACCAACGGCTACGGCAATCCGTCCAGGTACGAATCGAACGTGCAGCGCCGCCAGAGCCCGGGCCTGACGCAGACGAAGCAGTCGTCGGTGTCGTTCGCGCCGCTGCAGTCGCTGTTCGGGATCGTCACGCCCAGCGGCCTGCACTTCGAGCGCCATCACCAGGGCTGGTGGGACATTGATCCGTCTAAGCACCGCCTGATGATCAACGGTTCGGACGCGAGCATCGTCAAGACCCCGCGCGT
Source organism: Rhizobacter sp. (assembly GCA_043725365.1). Classification (GTDB taxonomy): domain Bacteria; phylum Pseudomonadota; class Gammaproteobacteria; order Burkholderiales; family Burkholderiaceae_C; genus LMDS01. The sequence continues at coordinate 13,507 of JAYSLR010000536.1, forward strand.
GTTCACGATGGACGAGCTGATGCGGCTGCCGTCGGTGTCGCGCTTCCACTTCATCGAATGCGGCGCGAACACCGGCATGGAGTGGGGCAACGTCGCGGTGCCGACCTGCCAGTACACGCACGGCATGCTCAGCTGCAGCGAGTTCACCGGCGTGCCGCTGAAGCTGATCTTCGAGATGTGCGGTGTCGACTACAAGCGCGGCCGCTACGTGCTCGCCGAAGGCGCCGACGGTTCGTCGATGACGCGCACCGTGCCGATGGAGCTGGTGGAAAGCGGCGAGGTGTTCGTCGCCTACGGCCAGAACGGCGAGATGCTGCGGCCCGAGAACGGCTACCCGCTGCGGCTGGTCGTGCCCGGCGTGCAGGGCGTCAGCTGGGTCAAGTACCTGCGTCGCCTCGAGGTCGGCGACATGCCCTACAACACCAAGGACGAGACCGTCCACTACATCGACCTGATGCCGGGCGGTCAGCACCGCCAGTACACGAGCCTGCAGGAATGCAAGAGCGTCGTGACCACGCCGTCGGGCGGGCAGGTGCTGCTGGACAAGGGCTTCTACAGCATCAGCGGCCTGGCCTGGTCGGGCCGCGGCAAGGTCAAGCGCGTCGATGTCAGCACCGATGGCGGCCGCAACTGGCGCAGCGCGCGGCTCGAGAGCCCGGTGCTGAGCAAGGCGCTGACGCGCTTCAGCCTGGACTGGGTCTGGGACGGCAAGCCGACCCTGGTGCAGAGCCGTGCGATGGACGAGACCGGCTACGTGCAGCCCACCTACGCGCAGCTGCGCCAGGTGCGCGGCACGCGCTCGATCTACCACAACAACGCGATCCAGACCTGGCTGGTGCAGGAAAGCGGCGAGGTGCGCAATGTCCAGCTGTCGTGAACTGCGCGGGCTTGTGCTCGCCTGCGGGCTCGCCCTGAACCTGTGCGCGGTCGCGGCGCCGGCCGAGCCGTTCCCCGGCATCGGTCGCGCTGCGACACCGAAAGAGCTGCAGGCCTGGGACATCGACGTGCGGCCCGACTTCAAGGGCCTGCCGAAGGGCTCGGGCAGCGTCGCTCAGGGCCAGGTGGTCTGGGAGGGTCGATGCGCCTCGTGCCACGGCACCTTCGGGGAGAGCGGCGAGGTCTTCAACCCGATCGTCGGCGGCACGACGGCCGACGACGTGCGCACCGGCCACGTCGCGCGGCTGAACGATCGCGCCTACCCGGGTCGCACCACCTTGATGAAGGTGTCGACGATCTCGACGCTGTGGGACTACATCCACCGCGCGATGCCGTGGAACCAGCCGAAGTCGCTGTCGGTCGACGAGGTCTACGCGGTGACGGCCTACATCCTGAACCTCGGCAACATCGTTCCCGACGACTTCACGCTGTCCGACCAGACCATGGCGGCGGCGCAGGCGAGGCTGCCGAACCGCAACGGCGTGACGACCGAACACGCGCTGTGGCCGGGCGCCGAGTTCGGCCAACGCAAGCCGGACGTGCGGGCCACGGCCTGCATGAAAGATTGCCGCGCAGAACCCAAGCTCGCGTCCTTCCTGCCCGACTTCGCGCGCGGCGCGCACGGCAACCTGGCCGATCAGAACCGCCTCGTCGGGCCGCAGCGTGGCGCGCAGACCGGCCCGGTCGCCGCGCCTGCGGCGCCGGCACCGGCCGCCGCTGCGACCGCCATGCCCACGGCGCTGCTCGGCCAGCATTCCTGCACCGCCTGCCACGGGGTCGACCAGAAGATCGTCGGCCCGGCGGTCGCCGA
>JAYSLR010000537.1:0-10053 GCA_043725365.1 Rhizobacter sp.
GGCGCGGCCGCGCAGTGCAGCACCTGCAGGTGACCGAAGAAGTGCTCGGCGCCGAGCACCAGGCGGGCCTGGCCGGTGCGCAGCGTCACGCCCGGGGCACCGGTGCCGATGTGCGCCTCGTCCAGGTTCACGCCGACGCGACGCGCCAGCGGCAGCAGCGTCTGCTCGTGCTCGACGGCGGACCGGCTCGAGTGCACGACCACGCCCTGCGGATCGGTCAGGATCGCGGTGCAGGCGGTGCCGGCCAGCGCCTGCTCGAGCTGGCTCAGGTCGGTGGCCGCGGCCTGCAGCAGCAGCTGGCTGCGTGTCAGCGCCGAGTGGATGCGGCTCGGCGTGACCGGGTCGAACGCGATGTGCTCGACCGGGTCGCGCCGCCCCTGCACGCAGCGCGACCACGACTGGATCACGCTCTCGCTGACCAGCCCCGAGGGCCGCACGCCGTCCTCGAAGTAGCGCTGGCGCGCCAGCGCGAGGCGCTGCTGCGGGGTCGTGAAGAAGGGTTGCGCCGGCAGCGGCGCGGCATGGCTGCGTTGAATCACTCCGTCTTCCCCTTGGTCACCGAACCGACCGGACGATTGTGGTGGATCGGCAGAACCCCTGGGCGGGGGAATCCCGACCGGGTCGCGTCATTCGAACGCGAATTGCATGCCGATCGAGGCGCGGCGCGGCGCGGCGTGGCCACGGAACTGTTCGGCGCGTGCCTGGGCCGGGTCGAAGCTCTGCGCGGGCCCGGTGAAGGCGTTGCTGCCGAGGATGCCGAAGCTCGCATAGCGGCGGTCGAACACGTTGTCGACGCGGGCAAAGAACTGCAGGCGCGGCGTGACCTGGTAGCTCGTGTCGAGGTTCAGCACGCCGTACCCCGGGACGTGACCGTGCGCGTCGCGGTCGTTCTCGTCGCCGCGCGCGCGGATGTCGCTCGCGATCTGCAGGTTGGCGGCGACGCGCCAGGCGGTCGTCGGGTTCAGTTCGGCACGCAGCTTGAGGGCGTGGCGCGGGATCGACGGCATGCGGTCGCCGCGGCGCACCTGGATCGCGCCCTGGGCGTCTGCGGTCGAGTTGCTCGGGCTGTTCTCGACGAAGCCGGTCCGGTAGGTGGCATCGACGAAGCTGTAGTGCAGGGTCCAGGCCACCGGTCCGGATCGGGCGCTGCCGCCGAGTTCCAGTCCCTGGCGACGCGTCGTGCCGACGTTCTGGAAGTAGCCCGCGTTGATGGTGATGCCGTCGCTGCTGACGAACTGCAGGTCGTTGTGCAGGTCGGTGCGGAAGATCGCGGCGCTCCAGGACGTGTCGGCGTCGAGCCTGCCGCGCGCGCCAAGCTCCAGGGTCTTCGAGACCACCGGCTGCAACGGCGGATCGGCCAGGAAGCTGTTGGGCAGCTGGCACGGCGCGTTCGGGTCGGCGCAGGTCAGTTCGATCGCGGTGGGCGCGCGCATGCCCTCGTTGTAGCTCGCGTAGGCAGTCAGGGCGCCGCTCGGGTTGAAGTTCAACCCGATGGCCGGGTTGAAGCGCGTGAAGCGGTGCGAGCCGGTCAGTTCGGGTGCGGTCCCGCTGAGATCGGCAATGCTGACGTCGGCGCGATTGAAGCGTCCGGCCAGCGACAGCGTCCAGTACTTGTCGAGGTCGAGCGAGTCGGCGATGAACACGCCGAGATGGCGGGAGCTCGAACTCGCATCCGTCACCGCGGCGAAGTCCGAGGTGCCGACGGTGCCGCGGTCGGGCGTGAAGGTCGCGTCCTGTGCGGTGTGCGTGAATCGAGCGCGCCCCTGGTCGAGGCTCGCGCCGACGGACACCTTGTTGTGCCGTCCGGCCCACTCGCCGTCGTGCGCGATCTGCACGCCGAACCCGCCGCTGTTCTGGTGGATCGCCGAGAGGTCGTTCGTCGCCGGGGCCGGGTCGGCGGCGCCGTCGTTCACGTTGCTGCTCAGGTTGCGGGTCGTGAAGCGGCGCCCATAGAGGCTGCCGCTGAGCAGCAGGGTGGGCGACAGCGCGTGGCTGCCCTTGATCGACACCAGGGTGGCACGGTTGACGTTCTGGTCGGGGTAGGTGTAGGGCTGGCGAACATCGGGGAAGCTCAGCGGGATCGTCTGCGCGCCCTGCAACTTGTTGTCGGCACTGGTCAGTGCGATGTCGATGTCGGTGTCGTCGTCCTGCCAGCCGACTTTGCCGAACCACTGCTTGACGTGACTCGCGTTGTGCAGCGCCCAGCCGCGCTCGCTCGAGTCGTTGCCGGTGAGGAACCAGTCCCAGTGGCCGCGCTTGCCGCCCGTTTCGAACTCGAGCGTGCGGCGGCCGAACGAGCCGCCCGACAGCGTGATCGAGCCGCCCGGTGCGTCCGGGTACTCGGCGGCCCCGCTCTTCGTGTACAGCGCGATCGCGCCGCCCAGCGTGTTCAGCCCGTAGGCCGGATTGGAGCCCGGGATCAGCTGGATGCTGGAGATCGCCGACTGCGGGATCAGGTCCCAGTTGACCGTGTCGCCGAACGGCTCGTTGACGCGCACGCCGTCGAGGAACACCGACAGGCCCTGCGGCGTGCCCAGCAACGGCGACGCCGTGAAGCCACGGAAGTTGATGTCGGGCTGGTACGGGTTGCCCTGCGCGGCGCCGACCGTGAGCCCGGTGGCGTTCTGCTCCAGGAACTCCGTCAGGCCGCCGTGGCGCTGGCGACGCAGATCGCGGCTGGTGAAGATCTGCACGTTGGCGGGCACCTTCGGCAGTGCCACGTCGGAACCCGGCAGCGGCGTCGTGCCCACGACCCGCACCTGCGGCAGCTCGAGCACCTCGGCCGGGTTGTCGGCGCGGCAGTCGATGCCTGCCAGCACGAGCGCCAGCATCCACGGCGTCCTCACGGTCGGCGACGCCTTCTCAGCGGATCGCCACCCCCCAGGGCAGCCTGCCCACCGCGATGTCGGTGAGCCGGGTGTTGCGGACGGTGTCGATCACCGAGACGCTGTTCGAGCGCCCGCAAGCGACATACAGCTTGGCGCCGTCGGGGGTGAGCGCCATGTTCCAGGGCCGCTGGCCGACCGGGATCGTGGCCACGATCGTGTTGGTGGCGGTGTCCAGTACCGACACGCTCGCATCGCCGCCGTTGGAGATGAACACGCGCTTGCCGTCGGGGTGCACGGCGATGCCGTTGCTGCGCAGCCCGGCCTTGACCCGGGCCAGCACCTTGAATCCGACGGCATCGATCACGTACACCTCGCTCGCGTTCTCGGCCCCGACGTAGGCGGTGCGGCTGTCGGGCGAGAAGCCGATGCCGCGCGGCCGGGCGCCGACGGGGATCTGCGCCACTTCGGCGCGCTTCGCGACGTCGATCACATCGACCGCCTCGCCTTCCTCGGCGCTGACGAACACGTACTTGCCGTCGGGCGAGAACACCGCATGCTCGGGGTTCTTGCCGCGCACCGTCACGACGAAGGCCTTGCGGTTGGTGCGCGTGTCGACGAACGCGACGTCGTTGCTTTCCTCGACGGCCGCAGCCACCCAGCGGCCGTCCGCCGAGATGCCCAGCCCCTCGGGCGATTCGCCCAGCGCGATGCTGCCGCTCTGCTTGCGCGCGACCAGATCGACCATCACCAGCTGGTTGCCGGGCTGGTCGCTCACGTATGCGGTGCGGCCGTCGATGCCGATGACGGTGCCGCGCGGCGTCTTGCCCGCCGGGATCGTGGCAACCACCTGGTCGGTGGCCGTGTCGATCACGCTCAAGGTGGCGGAGCCCTGATTGGGCACGTAGGCGAACGGCGCCGCGCGGCCCAGGGCGGGCAGTGCAAGGATCAGGGCGAAGGCGAGGCAGCGAGGCTTGAGGGTCATGGTCTTTCACCAGGAGTGAGGCGTGCGGCGCCGGACCAGGGCCAGACACGCGCGAAAACGGCATCGTGATCGATCAGCGCGTGCTTCAGCGCGACCGCGACATGACCGGCCACGAGCACCGCAAACAGCCACGCGGTCACGTCGTGCAGCCGCGTGAGCGCGGCATAGGCCGCGGGCAGATCGGGGCCCCAGGGTCGCAGCCAGTAGCCGAGCACCTTGATCCCGTTCTTGCTGAGGTTCGACGCCACGTAGCCCGACAAGGGCAGCGCCAGCATGCAGACGTACATCGCGGCATGCAGCAGGCGGGCGGCGCTGCGCTGCCAAAGGGGCATCCATTCCGGCCAGGGCGGCGGCGCGTGCCGCCAGCGCCAGGCCAGCCGCAGCACGACCAGCAGCCCGAGCAGCACGCCGATCGACTTGTGCAGGTTGATGACCGCGGCGCGCGCCGGCGTGCCGCGCGGAGCAATGTCGTCGAGCAGGAAGCCGAAGACGATCTCCGCGAGCAGCGCCACGCCGATCAACCAGTGCAACGCACTGGCAAAGCGCCCGTAGTGCATCGTGTCGGTGGTCTCGGTCGTCATGGTCGTCGGGCTCAGAACCGCAGGGTCGCCGACGCGCTGGCGAGCCAGGTGCGGCCCGGCGCCGGCTCGAAGAAGCGGCCGTTGCCCTCGTTGACGATCACCGAGCCGGCGTAACGGCGGTCGAACAGGTTGTCGGCGCGCACGAAGCCGCCGAACTCCCAGGCGCCGGCGTTGAACACGTAGCCGACGTTCGCGGCCGCGACCGCATAGCGCGGCGCCGCGTCGCTGTTCAGGTCGTTGACCACCACGCCGGTCAGGTAGCGCGCCTCGACGCCGCCGCGCCAGCCGGCGGGCGGCGCCCAGTTCAGCGCCGCGAACAAGGCGCCGCGCGCGATGCCGGGGATGCGGTTGCCGGCCGGGATCTGCACGTTGGCGGCCGCGCAGGGCGTGGCCGTGCAGGTCAGGAAGCCGTCGCGGTAGGTCGCGTTCAGCAGCGTCGCCGCGGCCTGCGCGCGCAGGTGCTCGGCATAGGTCGCCGACCAGCCCAGCTCGATGCCGGTGCGCCGCGTCCTGCCGGCATTCTGGAAGGTCGCACGGCCGCCGCTGTTGGTCTGCGTCACGATCTCCTTGTCGGTGCCGGTCTGGAACACCGCCGCGGTCAGCTCGCCGAGCCCGGCCAGGCGCGCCTTCATGCCCGCCTCGACGCTGGTGCTGGTGGCCGCCTGCAGGCCGAAGTTCAGGCCGGTGGCGCCGCCGGGGCGGTAGGCCAGTTCGTTCAGCGTCGGTGTCTCGAAGCCGCGCCCCGCGGTGGCGTAGAGGTGCAGGTCGCGGGACACGGCATACATCACGCCGAGCACCGGCAGCGTCGCGCCGTAGCGGGCGCTGCCGCTGTCGTCGGGGTTGCTGCCGACGATGTAGCGGTCGGTCGAGTTGAAGCGCACCCGGCTGTGGCGCACGCCGGCATTGAGCGACCATTGCGGCGTGATCTGCCAGGCCGCCTGCAGGTACTGGTCGAGGTTCGACACGTCGTTGACCTCGTCGCGGCGCAGCGCCCCCTGCACGCCGAGCGTGGTACCGATGAAGTTCTGGAAACCCTGTCGATGCTCGGCCAGCGTGTCGTAGGCCAGCCCGCCGACGAGCGAGAACGGCGCATCGAGCAGGCTCGTCTTGAAGGTCCAGCGCAGGTCGGCGCCTTCGTAGTTGCGACCGAGCAGGATCACGCCGCCCGGGTTCAGCGGCCCGCCCTGCGTGCTCTTCGGGATGGCCTGGAACTGCTCGGTGCCGCGGTGCCCGTAGTAGGTCGTGAACTGCACGGCGTTGGCCGCGTCGACCCGGCGTTCGAAGCTCAGCCCGGCCTGTGTCTGGTTCACCGACTTGCGGGTGTTGTAGTCGAGCGCCGACTGATCGACCCCGCGCGGGTTGGCCTCGAACTGAGCCCGCGACAGGCCCAGCGGGTCCAGCGCTTCGGGCAGCGCCATGCTGTTGGCGATCAGCGTGATCTTCGTGTCGCCGTCGGGCCGCAGGATCAGCTTGGCGTTGCCCAGCGTGCGCTCGGCCGCGCTGTGGTCGCGGTAGCCGTCGGTGCTGAAGCGGCTCGCACCCAGCGCGTAGCTGATCGCCCCCGTCGAGCCGCTCGCCTGCGCGCCGTAGCGCAACAGCCCGTCGCTGCCGGCCGAGGCGCCGAAGCTCAGTGTCGGCGGGCCGCGGCCCTCCTCGGTGAAGACCTGGATCACGCCGCCCGAGGAGTTGCCGTACAGCGCCGAGAACGGCCCGCGCAGCACCTCGATGCGCCCGACCGAGCCGAGCTCGACGTTCGTGATCTGGCCCTGGCCGTCGGGCAGCGTGGCGGGGATGCCGTCGACGTACAGGCGCACGCCGCGGATGCCGAAGGTCGAGCGCGCGCCGAAGCCGCGCACCGAGATCTGCACGTCCTGCGCGTAATTCTGGCGGTCGCGGGCGAGCAGCCCCGGCACGCCGCCCAGGCTCTCGGAGATGTTGACCAGCGCATGGCCGTCGCGCACCGTCGCGGCGTCGATCCGGTCGATCGAGGCGGGCACGTCGAACGCGCTGGCTTCGATGCGCGTGGCCGTGACGACGACCGGCGGCAGCTGCGGCACCTCGGGCGCGGGCACCTGGGCCTGCGCGAACACCGCGCCGGGCGCGGCGAACCAGCACAGCGCACGCAGCGGGCGCAAGGCGGAAGTGGCTGTCATCGGGTCTCCGGAATTCTAGATGCCCCGTCTTCGCGAGGTCGGCGCAGTATCGGTCAAGTCGCGTCACGAGCCACGCCGTGGCGCGCGACCGTCATCATCGCCCATAAACCGATCGTGCCGCGCGGGCCCGCGCCCGGGCGTCGCGGCCGCGCTTCAGCCGGGTCCGCCGCGATCGACCAGGATCACGCGCATGCCGAGCGCCTTGCCGCCGCTGCGGTCCAGCACCTGCACCGTCGACTGGCGCGGCCGGAAACCGGCAGGAAGCGGCGCGCTGCCGCGCACCACTTCGCGGCTGCCGATCGACACCGGAATCGGCGCCAGAGCGATCGCGCTGCCGGGGCCGCGCGCCGGGTCGCCCGCGACGACCAGCTGCATCACGCCCGCGAGCGGCTTGCCGGCGGCGCGCTCGCGCGTCAGCACGATCTCGTAGGCGAGCGCGCCGTCGCGCGTCGCGGTGAAGCGCGCGGCGCGCACCTGGACGGCGCCGCCGCGCGGATCGGGCGGCAGCGCATCGACGGCCGCGACCAGGTCATCGCGCAGCTGCGCGACGCCGGCGCGGCTCGCGGCGAGCTCGTCGGTCGCGCGTCGGCGTTCGGCGAGCGCCGTCGCGAGCCGCTGGCCGGTCTGGTCGAGCTCGCGCTGCAGTCGTGTGCGCTCGGCGTCGGCATGCTCGAACGCGCCGCGCAACTGCACGCTCGCGTCGGCCGACAGGCGCGGCGGCAGGTAGCGCTCCTGCACCAGCACGACCGCGCCGGCGCCGAGCGCGATGCCCGCCAGCAGCAGCACCAGCCAGCGCGGCGGCCCGGTTCGGCGGCGGCGGCCATAGGGATCGAAGATGACGGGGCGTGAGCGACCGAGCATGCGCAGCGCGTGGAGGGTGTGGACGAAGGGCGAAGCGTACGACGCCTCGATACACAAGCGGATACGCGGTGTTTCAGGCCCGGTCAATTCCTCGGGGGCCGAAGGTCGCCACGCCACGAACCCGCGCGACCTTCGAGGCCATGCCCCGGCCGCGAGCGCCTAAACTCGCACGCCGATGCGCATCGAAACCCTCCGTCAACGCCTGCGCGACCATGGCGCCAAGCCCGGCCACGAGTACCGCGTGCTGCGCTTGTGGGCGAACGCGCTGCCGCAGGACAGCGGCCGCCGCCGCCCGCAGGACTTCCTGCCGCAGACGCTGCGCGCGATGCTGCCGGCGTTCATCGACGAGCTGGCCGGTCTCGCCCGGCTGCGCTCGGAGCACCCCGCCGACGACGGCTCCTCGCGCCTGCTGGTCGCGCTCGCCGACGGCCAGGCGGTCGAGAGCGTGCTGCTGCCGCGCGGCGGCCTGTGCGTGTCGACGCAGCTCGGCTGCGCGGTCGGCTGCGTGTTCTGCATGACCGGCCGCGACGGGCTGCTGCGCCAGCTCGGCAGCGCCGAGATCGTCGCCCAGGTCGCGCTCGCGCGCACGCGGCGCCCGGTGCGCAAGGTCGTGTTCATGGGCATGGGCGAGCCGGCGCACAACCTCGACAACGTGATCGAGGCGATCGAGCTGCTCGGCACGGCCGGCGGCATCGGCCACAAGAACCTGGTGTTCTCGACCGTTGGCGATCTGCGCGTGTTCGAGCGGCTGCCGTGCATGGACGTGAAGCCGGCGCTCGCGCTGTCGCTGCACTCGACCCAGGCGGAGTTGCGCGCGCAGCTGCTGCCGCGCGCGCCGCACATCACGCCGGCCGAGCTCGTCGAGCACGGCGAGCGCTATGCGCGCTTCAGCGGCTACCCGATCCAGTACCAGTGGACGCTGCTGGACGGCATCAACGACGGCGACGACGAGCTCGAGGGCATCGTCGCCCTGCTGCGCGGCAAGTACGCGCTGCTGAACATGATCCCGTACAACAACGTCGAAGGCCTCGCGTTCCGGCGGCCGCCGCGCGAGCGCGCCGAGGCGATCGCGCGCACGCTGCTGCGCCGCGGCGTGCTGACCAAGCTGCGCTGGTCGGCCGGGCAGGACGTGGACGCCGGCTGCGGCCAGTTGCGCGCGCGAACGCTCGCGCCGGCGGCCCAGGTTGTCACGCTGCGCCGCGGCGCCGCCGTTGTCCACGCTGCCGCATGAACGAGGCGCCGTTCACGCCGGGCAAGGAGCAGATCGCGGCGCTCGAGCCGTTCGAGCGCCTGCCGCTGGAACGCATCGCGCTGGTTGCCAGCGCGGCCCAGGCCGAACGCGCGATCGCCGAACTGGCCGGTGTGCCGGTGCTCGGCTTCGACACCGAATCGAAGCCGACCTTCGCGAAGGGCGAGGTTTCCGACGGCCCGCACATCGTGCAGCTCGCCACGCTCGACAAGGCCTGGGTGTTCCAGCTCCACGATGCGATGTGCCGCGCCGCGCTCGCCGAACTGCTGGCCTCGCACGCGGCGAAGAAGGTCGGCTTCGGCCTGGGCGACGACCTGCGCCGCATCCGCGGCAAGCTCGGCGTCGAGGCGTTCGGCGTCGTCGACCTGAACCACCTGTTCCGCGCCCGCGGCTACCGCAAGGACATCGGCGTGAAGGCCGCGGTGGCGGTCCTGTTCGAGCGGCGCTTCCTGAAGTCGGGCAAGGCCAGCACCTCGAACTGGGCGGCGCGCCAGCTGAGCGAGAGCCAGCTGCTCTACGCTGCCAACGATGCCTGGGCGGCGGTGCGGGTGTTCGATGCGATGGGGCCGGCGTCTCCTGTACCCTCGGTGCCTTGAACGCACTGGAGACCGCGATGAAAGACTTCCCCGCCCGCGAAAAGCTCGACCTGACCGAGAAGGTGGCGCGCTATCTCGTGCTGGCCGGCACGCTCGACAAGAACTCCGCGCCCGACGACTACGACATGGCGAACGAGCTCAGCCTGGAGCTCGCGATGGTGCTGCCGAGCTCGATCTACCGCGCGATGGTCGAGGCCGCCGCGCACCCCGACGGCAAGGTCAACCCGTCGACCGTGGCGGTGCTGATGCGCCGCGAACTGCTGGCGGTCGACGACGCCGACCTGCACCCGGAGCAGGTCGTGTTCCACACGCCCGGCGTGACCAGCCGGCCGCGTAGCAAGGCCCACTGACGTTTCGAGGCGAGCGGAGGATCCGGCGATGTGCCGAAGCATCAAGACCCTGCACAACTTCGAGCCGCCCGTGACGCCGGACGAGATCCGCGCGGCCGCGCTGCAGTTCGTGCGCAAGCTGAGCGGCTTCCACAAGCCGTCGAAGGCGAACGAGGCCGCGTTCAACCGCGCGGTCGAGGATGTGTCCTCCGTGGCGCGCTCGTTGCTGGCCTCATTGCACACGCATGCGCCCGCACGAGATCGTGACGTCGAAGCCGAAAAGGCGCGCGAACGCAGCAAAGCGCGATTTGCCTGATTTGATACTGCGCCGCGCGATTGCGTTTTGACGGCTGCGACTCTACGATTCGCAACGAATCGCGTTGAGTCATTCCGCCTTCACACATCGCAACATCGCTGGGGACCATCATCATGAAAACATCATCCGCACTTCGCGCTGGACTCGTCGCGTTCACA
>JAYSLR010000538.1:0-2474 GCA_043725365.1 Rhizobacter sp.
CGCCTCGCTGCGCTCGTACTGGTTCGGGCCCTGGCAGAAATGCGCGATGCGCGCGCTCGACACCGCGCCGCCGCCGCTGACGACGAAGGTGCCCTGAAAATTGCGATGACTCGCCGCCTCGTGGATGCGCAGCAACCAGGCACGCACCTCATGCGCCTGGCCCTGGCCGCCGGCGGCACTCGCCTGCGCCCAGGTCGACGGCGCAGCGATGCAGGCCGCGCCCGTCAGCGCCAGCGCGCAGAGCGGTCGAAACAGCATGTGGGGACGGCGGCGCAGCACGAGGCGCTCAGCGACCGACCGCTTCGGCGGTCGCGTTGCGCAGAAAGCCCGAGGGCACGCCGAGCGCGGTGCTGCCGGCGAACTGCTTGTGCGCCGCAAGGTATCGGTCGAGCCGCGCATCGCGGATGAGCTGGCCATCGGCCACGAAGGTCTGTGGCTCCGCCGCCAGCGCCGGCGAACCGACCGGCGTGGCGGTGGTCACCACCGCCCCCGGCGTCGCCCGCGCGAGGCTGGGCGCGGCGGCCGGATCCGGCAGCACGCCGCCGGTGCGCGTCAGCGTCAGCACGCCGGCCACCGCAACGAAGCCGGCCGCGACCGCGGTCGGCGCCATCCACGACCAGCGCCGCGCGGCAGCGCGGCCCTGCGGCGCCGGTCTGGCGGCCGGCTGCGGTGCCAGCACGATCGGTTCGGTCGCGAGCCGGGCACGCAACGCCGCCATGAAGCGCGCGTCGCGCGCCGCGTCGGCAGCGAGGTCGTCCGAGCGCAGCACGTCGCCGATCAGCTGGTAGGCATGCCAACTGGCGCGCGATTCCGCGCTGTCGCGCCAGCGCGCGCAGGCCTGCGCGACCGCGCCATCCTCGAGTTCGCCGTCAACCAGCGCCGACAGGCGCTCGCGCGCCGCCGCATCCGCTTCAGAAGTCGTCACCATGTGCTTCTCCGTCATTCATCACCACCGCTCCCCGTCGCGCGTGTCCAGCAAGGGTCGCAGGCGCAGCGCGATCGCCTCGCGCGCACGGAAGATCCGCGAACGCACCGTGCCGATCGGGCAATTCATCAGCTCGGCGATCTCCTCGTAGCTGAGACCTTCGATCTCGCGCAGCGTGATCGCCTGGCGGAGTTCGTCGGACAGCGCTTCGATCGCAAAGTTCACTGCGGAAGCAATTTGCTTGCTTGCCAACACGGCCTCCGGGGTTTCCCCATCACTGAGCTCGTTTTCGACCCGGGAGGCATTGTCGTCGTCGTCGTCACGCCCGCTGCGGGCCGATTCCGAGACCAGCGGGTCGCGCTTGAGTTCCATCAGCGCCTTCTTCGCGGTATTCACCGCGATGCGATAGAGCCAGGTGTAGAACGCGCTGTCGCCGCGAAACTGCGGGATCGCGCGGTAGGCGCGGATGAAGGTTTCCTGGGCGATGTCGGGGACCAGATCGACATCGCGCACCATCCGGCCGATCAGGCGCTCGATGCGGCGCTGGTACTTGACCACCAGCATCTCGAAGGCCTTGACGTCGCCGGCCTTGACCCGCTCGATCAGCGGGGCATCGGCGTCGGGCTTGGTCATGCCGTTCATTTCAGGGACCGCCCACCGCGTCGTTGCCGGGTGCCGGGCGCGGCGTATGGACCGTGCAGCGCAAGGCATGCCACTGCGACTCCAGCCCCGAGCGTTGCACCGGCAGCCAGACCCGCCGCGCGCCGGCGGGCGCCGCGGGCGTGAAGCACAGCAGCATCCACCGGCCCAGATCGATCGCCACGCTCAAGTCGCCCGTCGTCGGCTCGCCGGCGCCCGAGCCGTGGTGCCACGCGCGCCCGTCCCAGCGCAGCGTCGCCGCGGGCACCCGCACTGCCGAGGCGGCCAGGGCCACCACCGCCAGCGCGGACACGGCGCCCGCGGCCCAGGCCAGGGGCTCGATCGGATGTTCGCGGGTGAGCCACCAGGCGAGCATCGTGCCGATCGCAAGCCCGGCCAGCGCCAGCACCGCGCCTTGCCAGACACCGAAGCGGCGCAGCGAGACCTGGAATGCCGGGGCTGCGCGCATGGGCGCGGGCGTCGATGAGCGAAGCCAGGGTCGGCGTCAAACGCGCTTGAAGACCAGCGTGCCGTTGGTGCCGCCGAAGCCGAAGTTGTTCTTCACGGCGTACTCGATCTTCATGTCGCGGGCGGTGTTGGCGCAGTAGTCCAGGTCGCACTCGGGATCCTGGTTGAAGATATTGATCGTCGGCGGCGCGATCTGCCGGTTGATCGCCAGCACCGTGAACACCGACTCGATGCCGCCCGCGCCGCCCAGCAGGTGGCCGGTCATCGACTTGGTCGAGCTGACCACGAGCTTGTCCTTCGCGTGCGCGCCGAACGCCAGCTTGATCGCGTTGGTCTCGTTCAGGTCGCCGAGCGGCGTCGAGGTGCCGTGCGCGCTCAGGTACTGGACCTGGTCGGCGTTCAGCCCGGCGCTGCGCAGCGCCGCCTTCATCGAGCGCTTCGG
>JAYSLR010000539.1:0-4648 GCA_043725365.1 Rhizobacter sp.
GCCGAGAGCTGGTCGCGGATGCGCTTGGCCTCGGTGATGTTGGTCATCGAGGTCATCCAGCCGGTCTGCACGCCCTTCGGGTCGATCAGCGGCGAGACGTACATGCGCGAATCGAACAGCGAGCCGTCCTTGCGCATCACCTTGACCTCGATGCCGCCGGCCGGGCTGCGGCCCTGCAGCTCCTGCTGCAGCAGGCGCGCGTTCTCCTCGAGGCGATCGGCCGGCCAGTGCGGAAACGGCGGCGTGCGCCCGACCAGTTCGGACTCGAAGAAGCCGGTCATCGCGCAGAACGCCGGGTTGACGTAGGTGATGCGGCCCTCCAGGTCCATGGCCCGCATGCCGGTGAGCATCGAGTTCTCCATCGCGCGGCGAAAGTTCGTCTCGTTGACGAGGGCGCTCTGCATCTGCAGTCGCCGGCGCATGTGGCGCCAGGTGCCGAGCAGCATCCACACCGTCAGCACCGACAGCGCGACCACCATCCAGAACAGCGTGTTGCTGATCAGCCCGATCGAGGTGCGATGGCCTTGCCCGCGCAGGATCAGGCCGTTCGCCGCCGGCGCCAGCGGCAACTGGTAGACGATCGCCGGACGTACCGGCTTCGCGCCCGGCATCGGCGTGATCGTGCTGGCGTAGACGTGGTCGCTGGCGTCGGCAAGCGTGATCGTGTGGCGGCGCGAGACCTCGGGCGGCACGTTGCGCCGCATCAGGCCCTCGATCGAGTATTCGGCGATCAGTGCACCGGCGAACGCGCTGCGCTCGAGCAGCGGCACCTGGACCTGGAACACCGCGTTGCCGAACGCGTCGACGAACGGCCGCGAGTAGACCGGCTGGCGCTGCGTGCGCGTGGCCACGAAGGCGGCCTCGGTCGCGCTGTTCTGACCGTCGATCGGCAGCGAGGCCGGCGTGTCGTCGGGCGTGGCGCCGGCCTCGGGCGGAAAGCTCGTCGCCGAGTAGCTCGCGCGCGGCGCGCGCGCCGCGTTGATCCAGACCAGGTTCGTGATCTCGGGTCGTTCGCGCGTGAAGCTGGCTGCCTGGGCCAGAAACTGGTCGTGATCGATCGCGCGCGTGACGATCTCGCGCGCGATCCGCACCAGTTGCTCCTGGTTCTCGATCAGGTACAGCCGGATCTGCGTCTGTGCGATCTCGGTGTCGCGCTTGACCGACTCCTGTTCCCGCTCGAATTCCTCATTGCGCAGATACCAGAACGCCAAGATGATGGCTGCGAGGAACAGCAGTACCGAGGCCAGCGGGCCGAGCGTGGCGTACCGGTCCTGGCGCGCGGCGGACTGGCGGCGCCACCAGCGGCCGAACAGTTTTTCGGGCCAGCTGCGCGCGGGGCGGGGCAGGGGTGCGGCCTCGGTGGCGGGTTGCATCGGAGGATTATCAAGGCTGCGTGGCAAGCGCCCGCCGCAGAAGGGCAAGACCGGCGTTCGAGACCCGGGTTCGACAGGTGTAAGTTCATAATGTGAAATCGACTCGCGCCATTTGGAAAACAGAACGAGTTGTGCGACACTCCCGCGCAGCCCACAAATCCACCCCAGGAGACAAGCATGTCAGCACAGCCTGATTCATTCCTCGGTGCCGCCGCCAACGATGCGGATGCGCAGGAAACCCGCGAATGGCTGGACGCCCTGTCGGCCGTCATCGGTGCCGAAGGCGGCGAGCGCGCCCACTTCCTGCTCGAGACGCTGATCGATCACGCGCGCCAGGCCGGCATCGATGTGCCGTTCTCCGCGACCACCGCGTACGTGAACACGATCCCGGTCGACCAGGAAGAGCGCACGCCCGGCAACATCGACATTGAGGAGCGGCTGCGCGCCTACATGCGCTGGAACGCGATGGCGATGGTTGTGAAGGCGAACCGCCTGCACCCGGCCGACGGCGGCGACCTGGGCGGCCACATCTCGAGCTTCGCCTCGCTCGCGACGATGTTCGGCACCGGCTTCAACCACTTCTGGCACGCGGAGAGCGACGGCCACGGCGGCGACCTGCTGTACATCCAGGGCCATTCGTCGCCCGGCGTCTATGCGCGCGCCTTCATGGAAGGCCGCCTGACGGAGGAGCAACTGCTGAACTTCCGCCAGGAGGTCGACGGCAAGGGCATCTCGAGCTACCCGCATCCGAAGCTGATGCCCGAGTTCTGGCAGTTCCCGACCGTGTCGATGGGCCTCGGGCCGCTGATGGCGATCTACCAGGCGCGCTTCCTGAAGTACCTGCACGCGCGCGGCATCGCCGACACCGCGAACCGCAAGGTCTGGGTCTTCTGCGGCGATGGCGAGATGGACGAGCCCGAGTCGCTGGGCGCGATCGGCCTGGCCGCACGCGAGAAGCTCGACAACCTGATCTTCGTCATCAACTGCAACCTGCAGCGCCTGGACGGCCCGGTGCGCGGCAACGGCAAGATCATCCAGGAACTCGAGGGTGAGTTCCGCGGCTCCGGCTGGAACGTCATCAAGCTGATCTGGGGCAGCTACTGGGACCCGCTGCTCGCGCGCGACAAGGACGAGATCCTGCGCAAGGTGATGATGGACACGGTCGACGGCGACTACCAGGCGATGAAGGCCAACGACGGTGCCTTCGTGCGCAAGAACTTCTTCGGCCAGCACCCGAAGCTGCTCGAGATGGTCGCGAAGATGAGCGACGACGACATCTGGCGCCTGAACCGCGGCGGTCACGACCCGCAGAAGGTCTACGCCGCGTTCCACAAGGCCGCGAACACGGTCGGCCAGCCGACGGTGCTGCTCGTGAAGACCGTCAAGGGCTTCGGCATGGGAAAGAGCGGCGAGGGCAAGAACACCGCGCACCAGACGAAGAAGCTCATCGACGAGGACGTGAAGGCCTTTCGCGATCGCTGGGACATCCCGATTCCCGACGAGAAGCTCGGCGACATCCCGTTCTACAAGCCCGAGGACCACACGCCGGAGATGAAGTACCTGCACGAGCGCCGCAAGGCGCTCGGCGGCTACCTGCCGCATCGCCGCCAGAAGGCCGATGAGAAGCTCGCGGTGCCGCCGCTCGAGACCTTCAAGGCGGTGCTGGATGCGACCGCGGAGGGCCGCGAGATCTCGACCACGCAGGCCTTCGTGCGCTTCCTGACGCAGTTGCTGCGCGACAAGGAACTGGGGCCGCGCGCGGTGCCGATCCTGGTCGACGAGGCGCGCACCTTCGGCATGGAGGGCCTGTTCCGCCAGATCGGCATCTACAACCCCGCGGGCCAGAACTACACGCCGGTCGACAAGGACCAGGTGATGTATTACCGCGAGGACAAGGCCGGCCAGGTGCTGCAGGAGGGCATCAACGAGCCCGGCGGCATGAGCAGCTGGATCGCCGCGGCGACGAGCTACTCGACGAACAACCGCATCATGGTGCCGTTCTATGTCTACTACTCGATGTTCGGCTTCCAGCGCGTCGGCGACCTCGCCTGGGCCGCCGGCGACATGCAGGCGCGCGGCTTCCTGCTCGGCGGCACGTCGGGCCGCACCACGCTGAACGGCGAAGGCCTGCAGCACGAGGACGGGCACAGCCACATCCTGGCCAGCACGATCCCGAACTGCGTCAGCTACGACCCGACCTTCGCGCACGAGGTCGGCGTGATCCTGCACCACGGCCTGAAGCGCATGGTCGAGAACCAGGACAACGTCTACTTCTACCTGACCCTGCTGAACGAGAACTACCCGCAGCCGGGCCTGAAGGCCGGGACCGAGGAGCAGATCATCAAGGGCATGTACCTGCTCGAGGAGGGCGCGAAAAAGACGCCGCGCGTCAACCTGCTGGGCAGCGGCACGATCCTGCTGGAGAGCGTGGCGGCGAAAAAACTGCTCGAGGCCGACTGGGGCGTGGCCGCGAACGTCTGGAGTTGCCCGAGCTTCAACGAGCTCGCCCGCGACGGCCAGGACGCGGATCGCTGGAACCTCTTGCACCCGACCGACAAGAAGCCGCGCGTCGCCTTCGTCACCGAGCAGCTCGACAAGCACGCCGGCCCGGTGATCGCGTCGACCGACTACATGAAGAACTACGCCGAGCAGATCCGCGCGTTCATCCCGAAGGGCCGCAGCTACCGCGTGCTCGGCACCGACGGCTTCGGGCGCAGCGATTTCCGCAGCAAGCTGCGCGAGCACTTCGAGGTGAATCGCCACTACATCGTCGTCGCGGCACTGAAGGCCCTTGCCGACGACGGTACCGTGACGACGGCGAAGGTCGCCGAGGCGATCAAGAAGTACGGCATCAGCATCGACAAGATCAATCCGCTGTACGCATGACAAGAGGGCGCCGCCGGGCCGCCCCAAGGCGCCGACGCCCCTCGGGGGCCGACGCCGAAGGCGTCTAGGGGCTCAATTTCTGGAGACAACAAAAATGGCACTGGTGGAAGTCAAGGTTCCGGACATCGGCGACTTCGCGGAGGTCGAGGTCATCGAGCTGCTGGTCAAGCCGGGCGACACGGTGAAGGCCGAGCAGTCGCTGATCACGGTCGAGAGTGACAAGGCCTCGATGGAGATCCCGTCCTCGCATGCCGGCGTCGTCAGGGAGCTGAAGGTCCAGCTCGGCGACAAGGTCAAGGAAGGCTCGCTGGTGCTGATGCTCGAGGCGAGCGGCGAAGCGGCCGCGGCCCCTGCGGCGGCCGCGCCGGCGCCCGCCGCCGCGCCGGCTC
>JAYSLR010000540.1:0-4937 GCA_043725365.1 Rhizobacter sp.
CGGCGGCGTCTTCGGCGCGAGCTGGGTGCGCAGCACCTGGGCGGCGCCGAGCCAGCGCAGCGCGTGGAAGCTCAGCGCCTGCGTCCCCGGCCGCGCCGCCGCCGGGCAGTTCGCCAGCGCGACGTTCAGCGACCGGCCGGCGCGCACCGCCTGCACCGCGTCGGCGGCGTGGTTCAGCAGCCGGGCGAGCGGCAGCGACGCGGCGGTGGGCGGGGGCTGGGGGCTGGCATTCACCGCGCGCAGTCTACGGTCTGCCCTCGCGGCGCCCGGCGCCAAAGCCCCACTGCGGTACGCTCGGCAGGTGTAAAGCATCGAAGGCGGCGCATGCGCGGCGAACAACCCACCCCGATTTTCCGAACCGATGCCGTCGTCGCCGGGCCGCCCCAAGACAGCGGCGCTCCTCCACGGGGGGCGGACGCGCAACGGCCGGGGGGCGATCTCCAGGACATGTCGGGCCTGGCGGCGTCGGAACGCATCCGTTACCGACTGATCGGCGCGCAATGCCGCTATCACGCCAACGACAACATCTCCGCCTACATCCAGGATGGCGAGATCGACGAGCTGCGCACCGAGGTCGAGGCCAAGATGCAGGAAGTGCTGCGCGCGCTGGTGATCGACACCGAGAGCGACCACAACACCAACGAGACCGCGAAGCGCGTGGCCAAGATGTTCCTGACCGAGGTGTTTCGCGGCCGCTACGTGCCGATGCCTGCGGTCACCGAGTTCCCCAACGCCGAGCGCCTGAACGAGCTGATGATCGTCGGCCCCATCAAGGTGCGCAGCGCCTGCTCGCACCACCTGTGCCCGATCATGGGGAAGGTCTGGATCGGCATCCTGCCGAACGAGCACTCGAACCTGATCGGCCTGAGCAAGTACTCGCGCATCTGCGACTGGATCATGAGCCGCCCGCAGATCCAGGAAGAGGCGGTGACGATGCTGGCCAACGAATTGCAGGGCCGCGTCAAGCCCGATGGCCTGGCGATCGTGATGGAAGCCGACCACTTCTGCATGCACTGGCGCGGCGTCAAGGACGACGAGTCGATGATGACGAACAGCGTGATGCGCGGCGCCTTTCTGAAGGACGCGAACCTGCGGCGCGAGTTCCTGTCGCTGCTGAGCAAGAAAGTCTGAGGAGTCCTGACATGCTGGTCCGACTGATGTACGCGAGCCGCGCCGCCGAGGGCCTGAAGCCGGATGCCGTGAGCGCGATCCTGAAGAAGTCCACCACCAACAACCCGGCGCTGGGCATCACCGGCGTGCTGTGTTCTTCGGGCGCGGTGTTCCTGCAGGTGCTCGAGGGTGGCCGCTCCCAGGTCAGCCAGCTCTACAACCGCATCACCCAGGACCCGCGCCACACCGATGTGGTGCTGCTCAGCTACGACGAGATCGACGAGCGCCGCTTCGCCGGCTGGGCGATGGGCCAGGTCAACATGAACAAGCTGAACCCGGCGCTGCTGCTGAGGTATTCCGAGACCGCGGTGCTCGACCCGTATGCGGTGTCGGGCAAGGTCTCGATGGCGCTGTTCAACGAGCTGGTGGCGACGGCGTCGGTGATGTGCCTGGGGAGTTGAGCCCGGCGCGTGCCGCGAGCCAGGCCACGACCTGTTCGACAGGCGCGTCGATCGCCAGCCACTTGCGTCGCGACGCTTCGCCGCGCGCGAGCTGTACCGCGCGCCGCGGCAGGCCGAGCTCGCCGGCGAGCCAGTCGATCAGTCGCTGATTCGCCTTGCCGTCGACCGGCGGCGCGGCCAGGCGCACGCGCAGCGCGCCGTCGTGCAGGCCGTCGGCCGCAGTGCGCTTCGCGTTCGGCTGCACACTGACGGCCAGCCACAGCGCATCGCCGTGGCGCGACAGGCACGGCCACGGCAACGCGCTCACGCGGCCTTCTTGGCGGCCACCTTCTTTGCCGCCGGCACGCGCGGGGTGCGCGGCTCGAACTCGAAGCTGACCTTGCCTTCCTTCTTGTCGTAGGCCAGCCGCGCCTTGAACTTGCGGCGCGTCTTGTTCGAGACGAAGTTCTCGAGCAGGTCGGTCTTGCCGGTGGCGAGCAGCTTGCTCATCTGCTCGCGCGCGACCGGCTGCTGCAGGATGATCTTGCCGCTCTTGAAGTCGCAGGTCACGTTCGCGCCGACCGCGTGCTCGCAGACGTAGCTCGCGCCATGCTCGTAGACGTGGCCCTGGTCCTTCGGGCACGCGCCCAGGCTTTCCTGACCCGAGAAGTCGATCGGCTCGCCCGACTCGCCGTCCTTTTTCGCGTCCTCGCCGAAATCGAACTCGAGCTTCCAGTTCTTGATTTCATCGTCGAACACCAGCCGCAGTTCGGCGGTGAAGGGCCAGCCCGCCTTCGAGCGAAAGCCCTCGAGCGGGCCGATCTTCTTGTCGGTCAGGAATTTCTCGACCTCGTCGAGCTCGAACGCGCGGCTGCCCGGGATCTTGCTGATCGAGAAGCCGCAGCCCTCGGTCTTGCCCCCGACGCCACCGGCGTCGTCTTGTGGCCCTTTGCCGCTGCACGCGAAGCGGCGGTAGTTCTCCTTCACGACGCCACCGCAGTTCGGGCACGGCGCGGCCAGCGTCGCGTAGTCGCCGGGGATCGTGTCGCGGTCGTACTCCTTCGCCTTCTTGACGATGCGCTCGGCCATGCGCGCGATCTCGGCCATGAAGGTCTCGCGCTCGAGCTTGCCCTTCTCCATCTCCGACAACTGGAACTCCCAGTTGCCGGTCAGCTCCGGCTTGGTCAGGTCCTCGACGCCCAGGCCGCGCAGCAGCGTCATCAGCTGGAACGCCTTCGCGCCGGGCACGAGTTCGCGGCCTTCGCGATGGATGTACTTCTCGTAGATCAGCCCTTCGATGATCGCGGCGCGCGTCGCCGGCGTGCCCAGGCCCTTCTCCTGCATCGCCTCGCGCAGCTCATCGTCGTCGATCAGCTTGCCGGCGCCTTCCATCGCGCTGAGCAGCGTCGCCTCGGTGTAGCGCGCCGGCGGTTTGGTCTTCAGCGCGTTGACGACGACGTCTTCGGTGCGCACGATCTCGCCGGGCGCCACAGCGATCAGGTTCGCGTCGTCTTCCTGCGCCTCGCGGCCGTAGATCGCGAGCCAGCCGGGCTTGACCATGACCTTGCCGTTGGTCTGGAACTTGTGCTCGGCGCCCTCCGCCTTCACGGTCGAGATGCGCGTCGTCACCATGAATTCGGCCGGCGGGAAGAACACCGCGAGGAAGCGCTTCACGACCATGTCGTACAGCTTCGCCTCGATCTCGGACAGGCTCTTGGGCGCCAGCAAGGTCGGGATGATCGCGAAGTGATCCGAAACCTTGGTGTTGTCGAAGATCTTCTTGTTCGGCTTGACCAGGCCGTCCTTGATCGCCGTCTTCGCGTGCACCGCGAGCGCGCGCAGCGGGCCCGGCAGGTCCTCGGTCGAGATCATCTTCATCGTCTGCTTGACGACGTCGACGTAGTCCTCGGGCAGGTGCTTGCTGTCGGTTCTCGGATACGTCAGCACCTTGTGCTTCTCGTACAGCGCCTGCGCGATGCTCAGCGTCGTCTTGGCGCTGAAGCCCAGGCGCGAGTTGGCCTCGCGCTGCAGCGTCGTCAGGTCGTACAGGCCCGGCGAGCTCTGCGTGCTCGGCTTGGCCTCCTCGGTCACGCTCGCCGGCTGGCCGCGCGCGGCCTGCGCGATCGCCTGGGCGTCGCGCTCGTTCCAGAGGCGGTCGGCGCGCGCTTCGGCATCGTCAGGGTTCTTCTTCCACTTCGGGTCGAACCATTTGCCGTCGTACTCACCGGCCTGCGCCGCGAACGTCGCCTTGATCTCCCAGTAGTCACGGGCGACGTGCTTGCGGATCTTCTCCTCGCGCTCGACCATGATCGACAGCGTCGGCGTCTGCACCCGGCCGACGGTGGTCAGGAAGAAGCCGCCGTCGCGCGAGTTGAACGCCGTCATCGCGCGCGTGCCGTTGATGCCGACGAGCCAGTCGGCCTCGCTGCGGCAGCGCGCAGCATCGGCCAGCGGCAGCATCTGCGCGTCGCTGCGCAGGTGCTCGAAGCCGTCGCGGATCGCCGCCGGCGTCATGCTCTGCAGCCACAGCCGCCTGACCGGGTGCTTGCTCTTGCTGTGCTGCTGGATCAGCCGGAAGATCAGCTCGCCCTCGCGGCCCGCATCGCAGGCATTGATCAGCTCGCTGACGTCCTTGCGCTTGACGAGCTTGACGATCGCGCCCAGCCGCCCCTTACTCTTGTCGATCGGGTTCAGGTCGAAGTGCGGCGGGATCACCGGCAGGTGCGCGAAGCTCCACTTGCCGCGCTTCACGTCGAACTCCTCCGGCGCCTTGATCTCCAGCAGGTGGCCGACGGCCGAGGTGACGAGGTAGGTGTCGCTCTCGAAGTATTCGTCGTGCTTGTCGAACTTGCCCGCGGTCGGCGTGAGTGCGCGCACGATGTCCTGCGCGACGGACGGCTTCTCGGCAATGATCAGTGACTTGCTCATGTTTCTTTCGTTGTTCGCGGCGGTCACCCGCCACGCATCCATACAATCCGGGCTTCTCGCGCGCACGTGTACACGCGCGCGCACCCATGAATTCAATGTACCTAAAGAATCCGATGACGCAAGACAGCGCGCCGAGCACCCCTGAATCCACGGCGAAACCCAAGGCCGGCGGCCGGCGCATCCAGGTGCGCAAGTCGGGCGTGCACGGCAAGGGCGTGTTCGCCGTCGCGCCGCTCAAGAAGGGCGAGGTGCTGATCGAATACAAGGGCGAGGTCATCAGCTGGAAGGAGGCGCTGCGCCGCCACCCGCACGACCCGACCGATCCGGACCACACCTTCTACTTCCACATCGACGACAAAAACGTGATCGACGCCAAGTTCGGCGGCAACGCGGCGCGCTGGATCAACCACGCCTGCACGCCGAACTGCGAGGCCGACGAGATCGACGGCCGCATCTTCA
>JAYSLR010000541.1:0-3695 GCA_043725365.1 Rhizobacter sp.
GTTTCGAGGGCGACGTGCCGCGCGAGATGCGCGGCGAGTTCACGCTGCGCGGCATCAGCCAGCCGCTGACCCTGCGCGCGCTGCGCTGGAACTGTGCGCTGAACCCGCTGTTCCGCCGCACCGTCTGCGGCGGCGACTTCGAGGGCGAGCTGATCCGCAGCACGTTCGGCTTCACGCACAGCCTGCCCTTCGTCGCCGACCGGGTGCGGCTGCTGGCTGATGCCGCGCAGCGTGAACTCGCCGCGCATCTCGCGCGGCACGTCGCCCTCGAAACGCGCGCCGCGCGCGGTGAAATAGGCCTGCGGATGCGCCGCCACGTCGAGCATCTCGGGGCCCTTCAGCAGTGCGTCGAGCAGCGGCACGCCGCTGCTCACCGATGCGGTGTCGACCGTGATGCTCAGGTCCAGGCGCCGCGACGGCGCGTCGAACCGGACCACGCCGCCGGCCCGGTCGAAGCGGCCACGCAGCGTCGAGGTGCCCATGTGCACGACCTCCCAGTGCACGAAGGTGTGGGTCGGGTCGAGCCGCCAGATCGGCGCCGCGGCGGGCGCCCAGGCCGGGGTGGCCGGCGACGGCTGCGCGAGTGTTGACGGCTGCGCGACCGTTGACGGCTGCGCCGTGGCCGCGAGCGCGGCCACCCCCAGCGCCAGCCCAGTCAGGCCGCGCGCCGCTCGCCGCCGGCGCGCCATTCGGTCATCAGCGCGGCCCACTTCGGGCGCGCCGCCGCGAGATGCCGGTCCTTCACGTGGCCATAGCCGCGGATGTCTTCGGGGATGCGCGCGATCTCGACCGCGAGCGAGAGCGTGCCGGCGTTCAGCGACGCGAGCAGCTCGTCGATCGCCGCCCGGTACTCATCGATCAGCGCGCGCTCGCATCTGCGCTCCTCGGTGCGGCCGAACGGGTCGAAGGCGGTGCCGCGCAAGCCCTTCAGCTTCGCCAGCCACCGGAAGCCGGTCAGCATCGACGGCCCGAACCGGGACTTCTGCAGTTCGCCCTTGGCGTTCTTCTTCGCGGTCAACGGCGGCGCGAGGTGGTAGTTCAGCGTGTAGTCGCCTTCGAACTGGGCCGCGATCTTCGCGAGGAAGGCCGGGTCGCTGTGCAGCCGCGCGACCTCGTACTCGTCCTTGTAGGCCATCAGCTTGAACAGGTAGCGCGCGACGGCCTCGGTCAGCTTCCGGCTGTTCAACGGCGCCTCGGCGCCGCGCACCTTCTCGACGAAGGCCCGGTACCGCTGCGCGTACGCGGCGTTCTGGTAGGCGGTCAGGAACTCGGCGCGCCGGGCGATCATCTCGTCCAGGTTCACGGTCTTCTTGACGAACTCGATCACCTGAGACCCCGGGACCGGGGTCGTTCCCGACTCCTCGGGCTTCAGCAAGGCCTGCA
Organism: Rhizobacter sp.; assembly: GCA_043725365.1. GTDB lineage: Bacteria > Pseudomonadota > Gammaproteobacteria > Burkholderiales > Burkholderiaceae_C > LMDS01. The sequence goes on from JAYSLR010000541.1 coordinate 1,384, forward strand.
CCGCCGCGAGATCGTGGGCCGCACGGCGCCCCCATTCGAACGCGAGCTTGTTGTTCTCGACCTGGACGTTGTTCAGCTCGATCGCGCGCAGCATTGCCGCCAGACTCAGCGGCACCTTGCCCTTCTGCCAAGCGTAGCCGAGCATCAGCGGGTTGGTGTACAGCGAATCGCCGACCAGCTGCACCGCGAGCGCATCGGCATCGAGCGTGCCGACGTTGCCGCCGGCGGCGTTGTGCACCGCGGTATCGCAGTTCGCGGCCGGGAACTGCCAGTTCGGGTTCGACACGAAGGCCGCGGTCGGCGAGCCGTGCGTGTTCATCGCGACGAAGGTGCGGCCCTCGCGCACCACGACCAGCGTGCTCTTGCTGGCGGTGACGATCGGGTCGCAGCCGATCACCAGGTCGGCCTCGGCGGTGCCGACCTTGGTCGTCAGGATCGCGTCGGCGCGGTTCGCGATCTGGATGTGGCTCCAGGTCGCGCCGCCCTTCTGCGCGAGGCCGGCCGAGTCCTGCGTGACGATGCCCTTGCCCTCGAGGTGCGCGGCCATGCCCAGCAGCTGGCCGATCGTGATCACGCCGGTGCCGCCGACGCCGGCGACGACGATGCCCCACGGCCGATCGTCGTCATTTCGGGCCAGCGGCAGCGCCGGCTCGGGCAGCGGCGGCAGCGCGAACGGGTTCGGCTTCGCGGTGTCCTTCTTCTTACCCTTCAACTGGCCGCCTTCGACGGTGATGAAGCTCGGGCAGAAGCCCTTCACGCAGGAGTAGTCCTTGTTGCAGGTGTTCTGGTTGATGCGGCGCTTGCGCCCGAACTCGGTCTCGACCGGCTCGACGCTGAGGCAGTTCGATTGCACCGAGCAGTCGCCGCAGCCTTCGCAGACCAGCTCGTTGATGACGACGCGCTTGGCCGGGTCGACCAGTGTGCCGCGCTTGCGGCGGCGGCGCTTCTCGGTCGCGCAGGTCTGGTCGTAGATGATGACGCTGCAGCCGGTGATCTCGCGCAGCTGCTTCTGGACCGCATCGAGCTCGTCGCGGTGGTGTACCGTGACACCCTTCGCCAGGCGCGCCGCGATTTCGCCCGCCGCGTACTTCTCGGGCTCGTCGGTGACGACGACGATGCGCTTCGCGCCCTCGGCGTCGAGCTCGCGCGTCATCTCGGGCACGCGCAAAGTGCCGTCGACCGGCTGGCCGCCGGTCATCGCGACCGCGTCGTTGAACAGGATCTTGTAGGTGATGTTGACGCCCGCGGCGATGCTCTGGCGCACCGCCAGCAGCCCCGAGTGGTAGTAGGTGCCGTCGCCGAGGTTGGCGAACACGTGCCGGTCGTTCGTGAACGCGGCCTGGCCGACCCAGGACACGCCTTCGCCGCCCATCTGGCTGAAGGTGACGGTGCTGCGGTCCATCCACACCGCCATGTAGTGGCAGCCGATGCCGGCCACGGCGCGCGAGCCTTCGGGCACGCGCGTGCTGGTGTTGTGCGGGCAGCCGCTGCAGAAGAACGGCGTGCGCTCGCTCGTGTCGATCGCCTGCACGACCATGGCGCGCTCCTTCGCGTCGATCAGCGCGATGCGCGCGTCCATGCGCGCGGCGGTATCGCTGTCGACGCCGAGCTTCTTCAGGCGCTTGGCGATCGCCCGCGCGACGATCGCCGGCGTCAGGTCGGCCTGTGCGCGCAGCAGCCAGTTCTTGCTCGGGTTCGGCTGGCTCCATTCGCCGCCGCCGCCACCGAAGGGCGTTGTCAGGTCATCGCCGTCGGCCTCGTCGAATTTGCCCAGCACCGTCGGGCGCACGTCGGAGCGCCAGTTGTAGAGCTCTTCCTTGACCTGGTACTCGATGACCTGGCGCTTCTCCTCGACGACCAGGATCTCCTGCAGGCCGAGCGCGAAGTCGCGCGTGATCGTCGCCTCGAGCGGCCAGACGACGTTGACCTTGTGCAGGCGCAGGCCGATGCGGCGGCAGGTCTCGTCGTCGAGGCCGAGGTCCGACAGCGCCTGGCGCGTGTCGTTGTAGGCCTTGCCCGAGGCGATGATGCCGAAGCGGTCGTGCGGCCCTTCGATGACGTTGTGGTTGAGGCGGTTGGCGCGCACGTAGGCGAGCGCCGCGTACCACTTGTAGTCCAGCAGCCGCGCTTCCTGCTCGAGCGGCGGGTCGGGCCAGCGGATGTGCAGGCCGCCCGGCGGCATGCGAAAGTCCTCGGGCAGGATGATGTCGACGCGGTCCGGATCGACCGACACGCTGGACGACGACTCGACGATCTCCTGGATCGTCTTCATGCCCGACCAGACGCCGGCGAAGCGGCTCATCGCGAAGGCA
>JAYSLR010000542.1:0-1804 GCA_043725365.1 Rhizobacter sp.
CCCGCGGGTCAGCGTGCGAAAGTGCTCGAAGATCTCGGCCTCGGCGCCTGCGTCCATCGCCGCGGTCGGCTCGTCCAGCACCAGCACGTCGGCGCGCGAGCGCATGAACGCGCGCGACAGCGCGATCTTCTGCCACTGGCCTCCGGACAGTTCGCGGCCGTCCTTGAACCACTTTCCCAGCTGCGTGTCGTAGCCGGCTGGCAGGTCGCGGATGAACGGATCGGCAAGCCCCTTGGACGCCGCCTCGGTCCAGCGCTCGCGTTCCTCGAAGTGCGCCACATCGCCCGCGCCGACGTTCTCGCCGACCTTGAGCTGGTAGCGCGCGAAGTCCTGGAAGATCACGCCGATGCGCTCGCGCAGCGTCACCTCGTCCCACTCCTCAAGATCGCGTCCCTCGAACAGGATCCGACCGGCGCTGGGCCGATACAGGCGTGTCAGCAGCTTGATCAGCGTCGTCTTGCCCGAGCCGTTCTCGCCCACTAGCGCGAGGCTCTCGCCGGGCCGGATGGTCAGGTCGATGTCCACCAGCGCCGGCCTATCTGCGTCGGGATAGGTAAACGACACCTTCTCGAAACGAATGCCGTCCGAAGGCTCAGGTCCCTGACGCACCTCGCCGCGCGGCACGGGGACCGGCTGTTCGAGGTACTCGTACAGGTTCGACAGGTACAGGTTGTCCTCGTACAGGCCGCCGACCGCCGACAGGCCGGACGACAGCGCCGACTGGCCCTGGCGGAAAAGTGCGAGGTACATTGTCATCTGGCCGAGCGTGATCGCGCCGCGGATCGCGGTCACCGCGATCCAGGCGTACGCGCCGTACAGGCTGAACGTCGCGACCAGCCCCAGCGCGAAGCCCCAGGCGTCGCGCCTGAGCGTCAGCGCACGATCCTCCCGATACAACTTGTCGTAGATCCGCCCGTAGCGATCCAGCAGCATCGGCCCGAGCCCGAACAGCTTGACCTCCTTGGCGTGGTCCTCGCGGGCGATCACCGACTCCAGATACATCTGCATTCGAGTTTCCGGTGAGCGCCAGCGGAACAGACGGAACGCATCGCCGGAGAACTTCGTCTCCGCGAAGAACACCGGCAGGCCCGCGAGCGCGAGGATCGCGACGGCGAGCGGCGAGAACTGCACGAGGATCACGCCGTAGCTGACCAGCGACACACCGTTCTGTACCAGCCCGAACGTGCGCATCACCATCGACAACGGTCGGGTCGATGCCTCGCGGCGGGCGCGGGTGAGCTTGTCGTAGAACTCTGAGTCCTCGAAGTGCACCAGTTCCAGCGTCAGCGCCTTCTCGAGGATCATCACGTTGACCCGCTGGCCGAGCTGCGCCCGCAGCAGCGACTGGCAGGTGGACAGGCCGCGCTGGGCGCCGGCGAGCAGCGCCACCAAGAGTGCCTCGAGCCCGACGAAGGTGAGCGCGGCGGCGTAGGCCGGCTCGAGGCCGCCGTGTCGCGCCGCGACCGCGGCGACCACGGCGTCGACGATGCGGGCACCCACCCAGGCGATGCCGGCCGGCAGCGCGCCGGTCACCAGCGTCAGCAGCGCGAGCATCAGGGTCAGTGCCCGGTTGGTCGTCCAGGCCAGCGCAAGCGCCCGGCGTGCGTAGCGGAACACGTCGGTGAAGTGTCGGCCAGTGCCGGAAGACTGCGTCAGGCGCTGTAGCCACGGGATCGGGTTCAAGCAGTCGCTCCGGGAACGGCGCGCCGGGCGCCGGATACTCATTATACGGGGTGTGGCTTGTGGGCCCCCGGTGGGGCGGGCAAGCTGTCGCCTGGCGCGGTCGCCGGAGCGGGCATGACGA